>JANMEV010000384.1:0-19217 GCA_031377305.1 Planctomycetota bacterium
CCGAATTGTTCCGCGAAGTCGACTGGGGGACGGACTATGTGCTGGAGCAGACCCTGCGGAACGCCCAGCGGATCAACGCCTCGGTTCACAGCCTATCGCGGTTGTCAGACGTCGATTTTCCGGAAGACCTGATCTCGTGCCGCGGTCTTGGAGAGGGGATGTTTCCGACACTGCCACGTGCGACGTCTGGCGTTTTGTCCGTGATCGTCCCTACGCTGAATGAAGAAACAAACCTGGCAGCTTTGTTGAAGGATCTCCAGCCATCGCCCATGCTGGAAGTGATCGTCGTAGATGGTGGCAGCTCCGATCAAACCTGCGAACGTGCGGAACAAGCGGGCGTCCGAATCGTTCGATGCGGCAGAGGGCGAGGCCGTCAGATGAACGCAGGAGCGGCCGTTGCTCGTGGCGATGCACTTCTGTTTCTGCATGCGGATGCAAAGCTTCCACCGGACTTTGAAAAGGATGTCCGAGATGCGCTTTCCGGTCCAAACACGGGCGGCGCATTTCGACTAAGGATTGACGATCGTCGCTGGCTTTTGCGACTCGTGGAACTTGGCGCCAACCTTCGATCTCGCTGGCTTCAATTGCCTTACGGCGATCAAGCCATTTTTGTCCGGGCGACGACGTTCTTCCAATTGAACGGCTATCGCCTGTGGCCGCTGATGGAGGACTACGATTTCTGCAAGCGGCTCCAGAAAGTTGGCAACATTCGGCTAGTCCCGAAAGAGGTTACAGTTTCAGCTCGACGGTGGAACAAGCTGGGGATTTTCAAAACAACGGTGCTCAATCAACTTATCGTCATGGCGTTCAACCTTGGCGTATCGACCGAGACCTTGGCAAGTTGGTATCGGCGAAAATAGAGTCTCCACCAGCGAAACTCTTGACTTTCGAAAATACCAGCGTGAAACTCGCGAGCCAAACTGCCAGAATCGAATCGCTTTTCCCCTGTAACCAACGGCCATTAAGTTTTACCGTCTGAACGGGGCTTGAACCGTCCCTGGAGCGATTAGAGCGATAGTCGACTTCCTCCTGACCCACGTCCCCTCAATCATCGGATGTTCCCCATGGTGCTTCATTCCGCGTTCTTTTTTCAGAGTGCTCGTTACTTGTCGCTAATTGCACTCCTTGGGCTCAGCTCAAACGTGGCGAATTGCGACGACGGCTACAAAGAAACGCCGGGCTCAGAAGGCAACGGAAACATTGTGATTGGCCCGGAATACAAAGCGGATCCGGATCTTTCGGACCAAGGCAATCCCAAGGGTAAGTACTTTGAGTTTTCGATGCCGCTTGCGGACAGCAGGATCTACAAAGGTGATGATTCGACGCTCGATAAGAAGAAGCCCGTGCGGAAAGTACGAAGAATATTTGTCTACGTGCCAGCCGAGTACAAAGACGGCACCGAAGCGCCGATTCTGGTGATGCATGACGGGCCCAGCAACCTCAATTTGGTTCGCAACACGCTCGACAATTTGACGATTTCCAAAGATCCGAACCGCAGGCTGCCGGCGTTCATTGCGGTCGCCGTCGAAAATGGTGGCGACGACAGCTATGGCAGTCAGCGAGGTCTGGAGTACGACACAATGTCCGATCGATTGGCCCGTTTTGTCAACGATGAAGTGTTACCTGCCGTGTTGAACAATGCCGAGATCAAAGCCGCCTATCCCAAAATTGCCTTCACGAAAAATCCCTGGGGCAAAGCCGCCATGGGCTGCAGCTCGGGCGGTGCGGCGGCGTTGTCGATGGGATGGTTTCGGCCGGATCTTTTCCGTCGACTGATTACGTATTCTGGTACATTCGTGGATCAGCAGGACGATGACGCACTGGAAGAAGCCAAGTACCCGCTGGGCGCGTGGGAGTACCATTCCAGCATGAAGCTGATCGAGAACAGCGAAAAGAAACCGCTCCGGATTTTTACTCACGTGTCCGAACACGACAACCGCGCGAAGGATGCTGAGGAGACCTATCACAACTGGGTGATGGCCAACGAACGAACGGCGGCTGCGTTGAAAGCGAAGGGCTACGACTATCGCTACGTCTTCAGCCGTGAAACCAGACATTGCGACGGAAAGGTCTTCCACCAGACTCTAGCCGATACGCTGGTTTGGACCTGGCGTGGATATCATGCGGAGTGATGATGCGAAGCGGCCATGCGGCGACGTTTGAATCTGGCGACGTCGCCCAGATGTTCACTCGGACACCGGCGGCTCAGCAATGCACGTCGCTACCAGTAGCTCATCCAAAATGGCGGCGCCGTCGGCTTCGTCCGCTTCAAGCGGCCAGTACGCATCGTGCGCGTCGACGATACGCAGGTGGCCTTTGTGCAGATGAGACAGCATGCGAATTCGCTTGGCGTCTCGGTAGCGAAGAACAGCGTAGCCTGTTTCCAGATGGATGTTCTCAACTCGCCACGCCAGCGCGCGCAGGTTGAGTTCTCGCAACTGCAACATGCGCCGAGCGGCCGTGGGGATTGGGCCAAAGCGGTCTCGCATTTCGTCTTCCAGTTCTTTCAACTGAGCGAGCGTGTTCGCCTGAGACAGGCGTCTGTAGACTTCGATCTTCAGCTTCTGGTCGGAGACATATTTGTCTGGCAGGTAGTTGGTCACAGGGAGTTCGATCTTGCAGTGCCGCTGGTAGCGCAGTGGCTGTTTCTTGAGTGATCGAACTGAGTTCTCAAGCAACTGGCAGTACAATTCGTATCCCACTGCAGCAATGTTGCCACTTTGTTCTGTGCCGAGGATATTCCCCGCGCCGCGAATTTCCAGGTCTCGCATGGCGATACGAAATCCCGCACCGAGTTCACTGTATTCTTCGATGGCCTTTAGTCGACGAGTGGCCTTGGTGGTCACTGGCTTGCCGTCTTCCAGCAGCAGGTAGCAATATGCTCGATGTCGATCGCGACCAACTCGGCCACGTAACTGATGAAGATCCGCCAGACCGTAAATGTCGGCCTGATGAATGAACATCGTGTTTGCGTTGGAAATATCAAGGCCGCTTTCGATGATCGTTGTGGCCAGCAAAATGTCAGCTTTGCCCGCGACGAAATCAAGCATCGCTGCTTCGAGTTCATCTTCACCCATTTGACCGTGAGCAATCGTCAGCGAAGCTTCGGGAGCGATTCGCTTGAGTCGCTCGGCGATCAATTCGATGTCGTGGACTCGGTTGTGGACGAAGTAGATCTGCCCGCCTCGGTTCAGTTCGCGAATAATCGCGCTGCGAACGAGCCCTTCATCGAAACGGCCAACGCGAGTTTCAATGGGAACTCGATCTCGCGGCGGAGTTGTCAAACTGCTGATGTCCCGAATCCCCAGCAGCGACATGTGCAGCGTTCGAGGAATCGGCGTCGCGGTCAAAGTCAGGACGTCGACTTCCGCGCGGATATGCTTCAGGCGGTCTTTGACTTTGACGCCGAACTTTTGCTCTTCGTCAATGATGAGCAGACCGAGGTCCTTAAACTTAATGTCCTTTGAAACCAGTCGATGCGTTCCAATAACGATATCAACCGCACCTTCTTTCAGACGTGCGATGATGCGATTCTGCTCGGCCGCCGATCGATAGCGCGACAGCATTTCGACGGAGACGGGAAACTCAGCCATGCGCTGGCTGAATGTGCGAAAGTGCTGTTCCGCCAGAACCGTCGTCGGAACAAGAATGGCGACCTGTCGCCCGTTGTCGACCGCCTTGAAGACGGCTCGCATCGCGACTTCTGTTTTACCGAAACCAACGTCGCCGCAGATCAGACGATCCATCGGCTTCGGCTGTTCCATGTCTTCCTTCAGATCGCTAATCGCGGAAAGCTGATCGGCCGTCTCGGTGAACGGAAAGGCTTTTTCGAATTCCTGTTGCAGGTGCGAGTCGGCTCGACACTGAAGCCCCGGCCGAGATGCACGCTCTGCCTGAAGCTGCAGCATATCGGTGGCCATGTCGGAAATGGCTTCCGCCACCTGCTCCTTTTTCTTCAGCCACGACGTGCCGCCGTACTTTGTGAGTTCCGGCGTCGTCTTGGCAGGGCCAATGTACTTTTGGACGAGATGAATCAGCGAGACAGGAACGTAGACAACCACGGAATCGCGGAACTCAAGGAGCAGGTGCTCTTCCTGCTGTCCACTGGCTCCGACCATCGACATTCCGCGATACTTTGCGATGCCGTGAGCGACGTGCACAACCAAATCGCCATCGCGCAGGTCAAGGAACGTGTCGATCGTTCGCGTGTCTGTGCGCTTCCTGCGAGTCGTCGCTCGCGCGGCCGTCCTCGAAAAGAGCTCGTTGTCGCTGATGACGATCAGGCCGTGATCAATGACTCGAAAGCCACGACGCAGGCGGCCAGTTGTCAGATGGATTCGCGATGCCAGCGACGTTTCCAGCGATTTGTCCGTTTCGAGGATCAGCTCGTTCAGACGTTCGTGTTCGCCAAGATTGTGGCAGCAGAGAAGAACGTGATCTGTCGGGCCAAGCAGCTCAGAAAGTTCGACCAGGGCGTCGCGGCGACTTCCGGAAAATCGCTCAACGGCTTCAACGCTGAGATGACACGATGTTTCATAGCTGTCGGCTCCCAGGGCGTCGATCGTGACAGAGGGAAACTCGACAAGTCGAGCCATCGTCGCATCGACGCCATACAAACCGACCGGGTTTGAAAGCCGCTGAAGATACATGCGGCCTTCGCTGACCGACTGCTGCAAGTCGGTCAGAATGACGATCGTGGACCGTGGCAGCGAGTCGATCAGGCTTTCCGTATCGGTTGCAAAGATCGACGCTGTGTCGGGCGCACCACCTGTTGGTGAGGAACTGACGGCCGCTGCCGGTTTGGGCGATGCTTTCGCCGCTGACTTGCCGGACTTCGACTTGCCGGATGCGGTTGGCGGTTCAACGGCAGTTGAAGTACCGCCCGATTTTGAAGACTGAGTCGCCGTCAGCGAGATGCTCCTCAGGTCCTCCAGTCGTCGCTGACTTTCGACGTCAAAAGAACGGATGGATTCGATCTCGTCGCCGAAGAGTTCAATGCGAATCGCATCAGGCTCGGTCGCGGGGAAGATGTCCAGAATGCCGCCGTGAATACAGAACTCGCCCGGCATTTCGACCGCAGTGACTCGTTCAAAGCCGCGAGCCATCATCCAATCCGCAATCTCGTCGAGCGACAACTCATTGCCCACCGAAATCACGCGTGTCGACGCTTTGATGGCCGCTCGCGAAGGTACGGGCTGCAACAACGCGGGAAGGCAGGTCACTATCAACGCTGCGGATCGTTCAGGATCATTGAGCCGCCGTACCACCGACAACCGACCCGCGTAGACGGAGTCGCCCGCATCGATCTCATCAGGAAGGCTTTCCCAGGCCGGGAAGAGCAGAACGCTGCCAGTCGACAGGTCGGTCAATTCGTCGATGAACTCTTCCGCATCACGAATCGTCGGAAGCACAACGACGTGAACTCGTGTTGAATCGGCCGCAACAATCGCCGCCACACTGAGCGCGCAGGATGAGCCCCAGGCGCCGTCGATAGCGGCACTGCGTCCGGAATGGAGTGAGGTCGTAACCTCTGGAAACCCCGGCGCGGCTGCGATCAACGCCGTCAGTTCAGCAAGAGTAGTTGGAATCTGCCGCCCTGAACTGGTCATGACGGCAGGATTCTAGACAGACTTTTGCAGGATTCGAGCAATCAACAGCAGGAAAGACGGCAAAACTCAATTCCTGACACGCATTCAGACAAAACCGTTTGGCCGACTGTGACTAAGGGAACAGCACGCCGTTAATTTCCACAGTACCAGCCGACGCATTGGCAGGAATGCTGAACGGAACTTCGATGAAGTTGTTGCCGTTCACTCCATTGGACAGTGTGGTCATGACGTTCTGCGTTCCGGCAAGGCCTACGACGCCAGTAACCTGAGTGAAGAAGAATCCACGTTCATCAGACGCGCCCAGGTCACGAAACTCGACCGTATTCGCATTGAATCGGAAGAACGAGTTGTTTGCAGCACGTCGGATCTCGATACCCGTTCCACCATCTGATTCCGATCGAATGTTGTTACTCTGGAACGTAACGTTGGACACCTGTCGAAGAGAAAGGAAGATCCCTGTTGGTGTCGCACCGCCCATTCGAATTGTGTTGTTCGCAATCCGAAAGGCACCTGTGTTGTCGCCAATTTCCGCCTCACCAAAGATGTCGGCAATGATGACTCCGTTGTCGTTGCCGATGTTGGTAGCCGTAATAACATTGTTCTGGAGCGACAGTTCGGTCAGTGCCAGGGTCGAGCTGTTCGTCAGGTCAAAGACGTGCTGCTGTTCGCCAACCGACGTCAAATCCACTCGGTTGCCGTCAACAATCACACGGGCGGCTCCAAACCAGTCCATTGTGATTGCGTCGTCGAACAGTGGTCGAGTATCGATAGGATCTGTGTTTGTTGGATCGGTTGTGTCGTTGATCTGGAACGTATTGGTCAGGATCTGTGTTCGAATGGCGGCTCCCTGACCAGTTGTGATTCCAGTCGGTTGATCGATTCGGATCGCGTCACCAGCATTGGAAACAAAGCTGGAATTCTGAATCAGCACTTCAAACGGACGGCTGGACCTGGCATAAGTGGTCGGAGCCACTTCTCCAATCACTGTCGGATCGAAATCCGGCGTTGTCGTATAGCTCAACAGGATCGTCTCTCGACCGTTGGCCACTGAGTCCCCGTTGTTGTCAAACTCCACGTTGTCCGCATGCAGCGTCATTAGATTTTGGGCGTGAATACCGCGAATATCGTTGTTCAGGACCTGTGAGTCGACGATCTGAAAAAACTGCTCGTTGTTGACAAGCACCGTGCCTCCGGGAGTTTCCGTGTTGACGATTCGCACACCGAATTCGTTATCGTCCAGGGTCATGCTCGAAACAGCAACCTGCCCCGCATTCTGCAGGAAGATGCCCGCGGAATCGTCGTCATCGAGTCCATTACCCTTGGCAGCCGTGATGATTCCACCGGTGCCAGGTGTCGCATTGTTAGCCGCTGGCTTGACTGTAAACGTATGCCGCTGCGGTCGGTTGGTCTCCACAAGCCGAATCCCGTAATCGGGCGCGGCACTGCTGTTGACGGTCTCCAAATTGATGTTGATGCCGGATTGCTCAATGTCGACCGCTGTAGCCGTCGTCGAGTCAATAATACCATCGCTGATGGCAATCTCGGTGTTGTTGAATCCGAAGACACCCGTGCCGCCAACTGACGTAATGTCCAAATCAGTGAATCCCACCACTCCGGTATTGCCAACGATGTTCAAGCCAGCACCTCCCAGAAGGTTGCCCTGAGCATTCTCAACTACGGCGTTGCTGAAACGAACGGTGCCAGGATTCGCAGTGACATCAATAGCAGCAAACTGCGAATTCAGTTGATTCTGAACTTCGGTTCGATCTCCAGACGCTGTCCCGAAGGTCGTCGCTCCACTGGAAGCGTTTACACTAATCCCTCGAGCCGTTCGATTCGTAATAAGCGTCGTTCCAAGGAACTCCGCCGTTCCGCTGTTGCTATCAACCTGAATCGATGTCTGCGCGGTCCGATCGACCGTCACATTACCCTGCACTCGAAACAGACTTCCAACCGCGTTGTTGAAGATGTTGATCCCCGTGCCATTGCTGCCCGGAGTAGCCCCACCTGTCCCTGCGCTCACGATGAGGTTGTCTGCGAAGTTCACGGAACTGCCGGCGAGCTGATCATGCACAAAGATCGCCGCCTCAGTGCCAGCCCCCGAGTGACCTCGGACTTCCACCCGCCGCGAGAAATTCACGTCACCGCTGGAATTGGAGATCTCAATGCCGCCAGTCTGGCGTCCCTGAACCAAAAGTGGATCATTGAAGGTAACCGTTCCCGATGCATTATTGATCAGAATGCCCTGCAGGGCAGGATTGTCGATGAAAATGTTTGTTAAAGCCGAACTGGTCTTTCGGAACAGGTAGTCGCCTGCGCTGTTGACAATGGAGATACCCGTGGAAGTGCTGTTTGCGACCGATACATTGTCAATCGTCGCGCCACCTCCGGTATTATTGCGGATGACAACGCCGCGGCCGCCATCATCAGTGATTGATGCAAGATTCATCGTGAACCTTCCACCTGTCATGTTCTCGATCAGCAACGATTCAGCTGGTGCCGTATTGCGAATTCCAGACAGCAGAAACTCGTCGCTGGAGGAGTAATTGATCTGGCCATTGCCTCCATTGATTCGAAACGCAGCGCCAACTGACGTTGTTGCATCAACCGACGTGTCTGAGATGTTTGTAATGCCGACCGTGTTCTGCAGAAGTATGCCGGACTGGCCTGCGTTGACGACGCTGACGTCATTGATAGTGACGTTCTGCTTACCATTGCTGAAGATGCCATTTTGAGACGCGCCGCTAATGATGAATCCCGACAACTGAGAATTGTCGTTCATCGTTACACCGTTCCCAGCCGCGCCTGTCAGAGTCGGTCGGATCAGCGCCTGGTTTGCAGCGAACGATGGCGAATCAGGCAATGTCAACTGAAACGTCTGGCCAAGCAGATTCAATGGAATCTGAGTTTCGACATTGCGACCCGCCTGAATCAACCCTTCGCCAATCAACTGCTGACTTGGCAGCAGTGAAACGATGTTCTGTGGAGGTGCATTGAACTGACTGCCTGCGTGGACAAACACGATGTCCTTGCCAGACGACAAGCCTTGTGTTAACTGAGCAAACGGGTCATTCACGCTGCCATTAAACAAAGGCCCTGTTCCATTGCTGTTAACATGAGCCACAGTAAACGCTGTCCCGTCCGACTTCCTTGCGATCTGGCCGGGAGCGTCGATGTTGGATGTCAGGGCGACAACATTCATGTTGCGGCGAACTGGATCTCTGAATCGCTGGATTGCCGATTTCTTCGTATGTTCCTGGCTGGAGAATCCGCCAATCTGGACGGCCGCTGTGAACATCAAAGTTGTGTCGTAACGCTCGTCGTGAGTCAGCTTCAATCCCAGGTCCAGCCATTGGCCAATGTCGGTCTGCAGTCGCGATGACCAGCCCGAAAACCCCGGCGTATTGGCACCTTCGTAGTAGTATCCACCGCCGAAAGCTCGGACATCGAATCGCTCAGCCAGGTCGCCTGGCAACAGGATCCCGGCTTCTGCGTCGAGGCCTTTCAGAGATTCAGCAAATGTGTCAACTCGCGTGAACGAGATGTTTTCTCCGGAAAAGGCGACACTGTTCTGATTGATGCCCTGACCGACAAGGTTGAATGTGTCTCCAAATGTCTGATAAACGTTTCCACGGGCTTCCCAGCCATGCGCGAGCAGTTCCGCGCCAAGGCCCCACTGCTGGAACCTGGTCCCGGTGAGCTGATCGGCATCAAAATATCCGTTGGCGCCCAGAACGACGTCCCAGTCGGTGATGTAGTGTCGATAGCCTCCACCAAAAGACCAGGCCAGGTCGCCGCGATTCGCACGCACAAGCCGCGCATCGCCGAAGAGCAGACCGTCGTTGATGTTGATGTACGGCATCGCGTTAATGTGTGTGATCGATTCCGTTCGACCAACCGTATCGCCCGCCATGTGACCACCACGGAAGGATGCCCCGAACCCGTCGCGGTTCGAATCGATCACTTCCGAAGCGGACCCGGACGGCGTCCGACCAAACGTGAATGGGCCGTCCTGAGCACTTGATACCTCCACACCGATCGCTAATGACATCAGCGCGGCGGCCCGGGAGAGTTTTCTCAGCCAGCGATTGGGGTTTCGAACGATCTTCATGACGTTCCTCAAACCAGTCTCGTGAAGCACGATTCTTTTTAAAACCGTGGCGATGAGCCACAAGTACTCATCACATTCACATGATCTCCCCGCGTCTGCAGACCGACTTCCGAACATCCTGTTCGAAACACAATCTGTCGCAGCACGCTCTCAGAAGATGCGCAACGTCGCAAAGGACATAGCGCCTCCGCCTGGAGAGACGCGGCGTTTGTAACTGCGTCTGGAAACACCAGCAACAGGGGTTCATGAGGTAACGGACTCAAAAATTGATGCAATGACCTGGCCTCCGCCAAGCTTCTGCGGAAACCCGAAAGTCGGTCAATCCCCTCGGCAACTTTCGCCTGTTCCACGATCGCGACTTGCCACTCAACGCCAAGTCAATACTGCCCATATGAACACTCCTACGCCTGAATCGGCAGTCAAAGTCACTTACAAAAAGGCAGTTGCGCCCAAACATTCAATCCGCAACTGAACTGTGAACTAAGCCCGGAATGGACTCAAAGGCCGTGGAACACAGCGTGCGACCAGTACTGAACACGAATTCACGAGAAAATCTCGCGGGGTGCAGGCCTAGTCCGAATCCTTTTCTCAGCCGGACTGTTTCTACAATTGAGCCAGAGAAATTCATGTCCGCTGCGAACTGACGGACAGTCACTGGTACAGAATTTCAATCTATCACCTGGCCGTATTCGTCAAATGCCCTCCGGAAGCCTGCTCATGATGCTCATTCAGACTGACAAAAAAACGACTCGCCCTTCAACAATCGCCCTGCGTGTTGCCCGTGTCGTTCTCGCGACAACATTGATGAGTTCGACGGCGTGGTCTCAGGCCAAAACATCCGAGACCCCCAAGTCGAGTGACGAAAAGGCAGCCAGCCTGATCGAGGAAGGAACTCGGCCGCTCCTCACGATCACTTTTGCCAGCGCGAATCGATTTATTAAGGAATCGGAATACATCTTCAACGCCGCGGGCAAACCGGAAATGAACAAGGTCGTTGAAAAGTTTGTCTCTGACGCGTTAAACAATCTTGATGGCTTCAACCGCGACAAGCCTTTTGGAATTATGGCATATCTGCCCGTTGCGATTCCTCCGCTTCCGGAGTTCATTGCATTTGTACCGGTGGATTCTGTGGAAGCAGCCACAAAGCTGATTGAAAAAGCACCCGTGGTGATCCGCAAAGATGACGAGAAGGAAGGCCGCTATGAGGTGATTGGTCCCAATCGCACGTTTCCGATTTTAATGCGAGATGGCTATGCATTCACACCACTTGGAAACGATCCTCCTGAGGAGGCTCTTGATCGAGAACTGCCCAATCCAGCGCAACTCTTTGCCAGCCAGGCTCAACAGTTTGACATCTCGGTTCGCCTGGACGTGGAGTCGATTCCGGTAGCGACTCGGACACTGCTGATGACACTGATTTCTTCTGGCCTGTCGCCTCAGCTTCAGCAACGAGATGATGAGCCGGAAGGTGCGTACCGCATTCGCCGAACAGAAGGTGAGCGAGGCCTGGAAGCCATAAAAATGCTGATCACCGAATGCCAGAAGATTACGTTTGGTATCAAAGTCGAACAGGACGAACAGGCTATCAACATTGACATGTTTGTCGATGCGCTGGAAGGATCAAAGTTTCTCAAGGAGATCTTCCAGTCCAGTGATAAACCCAGTTACTTCATTCCTGTTCTGGACGATAGTGCCGCGGTTTCAGTGTCGATGTCTTCCAGCCTGTCGGAACGCGACAAGACGGCCTACATCGAGATGATGGAAGGCGTCAAAATGGAAGTGACTCGCCTGATCGAAGAAAACAAGCTTGGTGCGACACCCGATGAAAACAGCCCTATTGGTCAGGCGTTAAAGGCGGTTCAGCACAGCCTTGAAGAAGGCCATGTGGACGTGTTCGCTCAGTTCTACAGAGACTCTTCCGGCAAGCTGGCCATCGTGTGGGCGATGCGAGTGCTTGACGGTGGCGAAATGGCGGCCGGGTTTCTGGATGCGTTGAATCGTCTGCAGAATGTCGATGAAATCTCCAAGGCTGGCAAACTGCAGATCGGATCCGCCGAACATCAGGGAGTAACTTTCCATCGGTTGACTTTTGCCGGACAACCATCAGAAGCAGTCGCCGTCTTTGGAAATCAGGTTGGCCTGACGATGGGGATCGGATCTCAGGCTGTTTGGGGAGTCCTTGGTGGTGAAGAGTCGCTCGCGACTTTGACCGATGTGATGGATCGACTTGAAGAGGCCTTGCAGTCGCCTCAGGATCGTACAACTCCGCCGAACTTCCGAGTGATCGTCAACGTCAATCAACTTGTGGAAATGGCGACGATCGCTGACACCGCCGGAAAATCCGCCCGCGCTGAAAAAGAAAAGGCGGCTGCCGCGGAGAACGCTACCAAGTCGGCTCTCGAAAAAACGACCGAAACGACTCCTCAGCCTGCTGCGGAAAATCGCGGACGTGGAGGAAACCGCGATCGCCAGGCTGAGTTTGCTCGGCGACAGGAAATCGGCGGAAAGATCTTCCGTGATACGCTTGCCGAAGGCGATGATCGCATCGAAGTCGACTCGCAACTCACCGAAACAGGAGTGCGGATGCGAGTTCGGCTTGAAGAGGGCTTCGTCAAGATCTTTGGCCGACTGATTGCATCGCGATTTGAAACGCAAGTGCCCGCTGAGTCGCAACCGACTCCCGATGCAAAGCCAGCAGAGAAGCAATAAGCGCGAAGTCGCTTTAAGGAGCTCGAAGCGGAGTTGAAGGAACTTCGAAAATAGAGTCCGACTCAGCGGCTGGATGAAGCGTATTCGTTCAAGGCTGAGGAAAAACGTCGCGAAGACGCTCAGCAGGATGGAAAGTCGAAAAAGTAGAAGCGGACATCCAAACGACGCGGCCGAATCACCACAGCCGAAAAACTGGCGATGGCGACTCAGGAATAAAACATCTGGCCGGCCCAGTACACGCTGGAGGAATGCACATTTCGATATTCCCGCGTGGCATGGCGAATCACCGCTGCAACTTCTGGTGCCACTGAATAAATCACCGGCTCACTGACCGGCCCTGCCACAGCCACCAGCGATGACATCGGAACAGCCCCTCACAATCACGCCGCAGATCGACATCCTGCTCTCACTTCACGCCGCGCAGAATGGACAACTACAGGACTTCCTGATGCAAGTCCCTGGTATGAAAACTATTCAGTGTGCGCTGGCCTTGCCTCAAGGGTTCTTTTCTTTCTTTTTTTGAACCGCATTCATCGCTCAGAGAGTGGTGGCTACTTTTGTAGCATGTGTTTATGAGAGTCGTTTAACAGCGATGAACAATGCGTTCTTGCCGTGTGTTTGCGGGCCTCGTGGGCATGATCGATCCTCCTCGCGATGACTGTCATTGAACTGCTGAAAATTGTACTGGCGTTTCGCAGGCGTTAACGAAGACGATGACAGGGTGCTTTTACCAGTATGAGCTCATACCGGTATGATTCGTCGGCCTGCATGCGCGATAACGCACATGTGCAGAGATCCGACCGAATCAAAATCAGTGGCTGTCTTCGGGCATACGTTCTGCTACTCATCGAGTCATCTTGCGAAGCCATCATCATTCTTTTGAAGGAGGTGTTTTCAGATGACGATCGATTCTGCCGCATTTCGAAAAATTCTGGTCGCGACAGACTTCTCCGAAGATTCTGGTGGGGCCTTGCAACTTGCCGCCTGGGTGGCTCACCTGTCTTCCGGACAATTGGTGCTAACTCATGTGGTTAGGGATTTGCGCCGCGCGACCATGGGAATGTCTTACAGAGCCAAGCAGGATTTGTTAACGGGCGATGGCCATGTCTATGAAAAGGAAATTCGTTATGGCTCCGATCTGAAATTGCAGGGACTGATCCAGTCAGTGATTGAATCGGGCATAGCGATTTCGCGTGAGACATTACTGGGAGAAGCATTTGTCGAGATCACTCATGCCGTCCAGCAGGAGAAAATCGATCTTGTCATGACGGGAACTCGGGGCGTTACTGGTTGGAAACAATTCTTCGTCGGCAGTACTGCGAAGAAGCTGATTCGCAATTGCCCTGCTGCCGTGTGGGTTGTGAAAAAAGAACATGCGACGGCACCCAAAGTGATTCTTGCTCCGACCGATTTTTCAGACGTCAGCCGCGACGCCGTGCTTGCAGGGCTGTGGCTGGCGGAGAAGGCGGACGCGGAGTTTCATCTCGTGCATGTGATCGACTCGAAGGATGTCCCTGATGATCTTCTGGAACATATTCCGCCCGGAAGTTCGGTTCGTCAGGAGATTAACAAAGAGGCCGAACAGCGACTGGATGAGTTCCTGAAGACTCTGGGCTCAAGCGTCTCTCGAATCGCCTCTCATTTGACATGGGGCCATCCATGGCAGGAAATCTCGCGTATTTCGATGAAGCATCACGCAGACCTGATTGCCATGGGCACTGTCGGTCGCAGCGGCGTGAAAGGTGTTGTCCTGGGAAACACCGCCGAACGAGTTCTTGATACTTGTGACTGCAGTATTCTCACCGTCAAGCCGGACGATTATGTCTCGCCCATTGCAAAAGCGACATGGCCGTTGCATCCTTAAAGGCTTTTGGATCGTAATGCGATGAGGTTTGATGTCTGTCCGCAGAATGCGGAAGCCGCCGTAGAGCATGTTGCGGAATCATAATCCGGGGTGATGCATGGCTCGAGTTACTTCGTTCGTGGTGCTCATTCTGGCGACCAGTATCCTTCTGGCGCTGTTTTATCAGGTGGTGTCGGTTGTTCTGCTGCCGTTGTTTCTCGCCGCCGTCACGGTGTTGCTGCTACGGCCATTGCATCTTCATGTTGTGCGATGGTGCAACGACCGCCGGTATGTGGCTGCACTCCTGATGACTGTGGCCGTTCTGATGGCCATATTGGTTCCCGTGCTGACGGTGGTTGTTATCGCGGGATCTGAAGCGATCGAGCTCATTAATAAACTTGATACGGTGACGATGCAGGGACAGCTGGATCGAGCACGATATTCGCTCGGACTGGATTATCAGTTGAGGATTCCGGTGCGGTGGCCTTCCGGAGTATTCGCCATGGTGATCAGGACTTTGATCCCGGACGCGCGAGCTCGACGACACCAGTCTGTCAGGAACTTTCTGGCGATGGCTTTCGTAGACTGTTGCCAGATCTGACGGAGATCTTCTTTCAGGTAATAGGCCACGGCGAGCGAGCGATTCAGATGCAGATGCAGATTCAGATGCAGATTCAGATGCAGAGCCTCCAGCAGTCGAACGCGTTCGTTCTCTGATTCATCAAGATTGTCCGGATGTTTCAGCAGCAGCCAGCACAGGCCTTTCAGAACCTTGCGGTCCATAGCCAGCTACGCCAATCGACCGTTTTAACGTTGAGCAGCTTCTTCTCGGAGATCTTCAGGACAAAATCAAATACCTGCTCGCTGACGGTCACTGGCGAATTTTTGTCAGGCTCGAATGATCGGGAATGCTGTCGCTGATCGCCATTTCCAGAACTTCCGCATTGAACGACTGTCAGCACATCGCCACGCAATACCTCGCTGCGAACTGATGTCTTCGAAATAACCGACAAACAGCATTCGAAAATACAGCCTCGGCGGAATCAGCGGCCGACCGCCCTTCTGATAGTGCGACTCACAGAGTGCTTCAACAAACTGATCAAACCCCGCCTCGCTCACGTCAGGTTGGACTTTATCAACAGGCCGTTAGGCTGCGAGCTAAAACGACCTTCCGTTCTGTGCTGTCGGAGTCGAAATGAATCGTAGGGGCTTTTACTCAGGGGAAATCGATCAAGACCTCAAGGTGGCTCGTCAGTGTTGTGCCCTCGGTCGTCAGTTCAAGCTCCGCGCCGCGAAGCCGTTTCAGCAGTGGATGTTCGTAGGCTGAAACAGTCGTCGCGTTCTGATGGATAGTGAACGAATCATGCCCTCGCGTTGTATTAGGCTGATAGTCTCCTCCCAGCGGACTTTGCAGCTCAGCCTTCAGCACCCGCTCCACGGCCGAAGCAGCATCCTCTGCTTGTACGTGGAACTGGGTCACCATGCGATTCAGTAGATGCACATGCCCTTGAGAAACTCGATTGGAGGCGATCCACATCTGTGCATGCAGAAGGCGGCGAACTTTACAGGTTGAAACGTCACCCACGTGCAGTCGCATCTCCGCCGGGCGATCGGCATCAATGAGTGCTAGTTTTCCAACTAGCGGTTCCAGTCCTTCGCGAGCGGGTGACTCAATAGAAAAAATCCCGTCCCTCAGGCCGAACGCGCCGATTCCGAAAAAAGCTCCGCCTTTCTCGATCGGGAAGATCTTGCCAGGCTCAGCAGTCGCGTCTCGTTTTCCGAAGAAGTTTTCGGCTCCGCTGCCGCCGCCAATAAAGAACGGGGACTTGTCTTGCGGCATCGAAGAGGAATCGATTTCCCCATCTTTGATCACGATAGGGAAATCCACATCCACAACGCCGGCAAATGCAGGTGTGACTCCAAAAATATTGGCCTCTGCAAGCAGCAGGACGTCCGGTACCGGTGCCAGTCGCTTCGAGAGTTCTTGGGCGGCCAACATGTCCAGCCACCCAAGTTCACTTCTGGGGTATGGGTACATGTGCATGTCCAGAACCAGCTGTTCCTGAGTTCCCTTGAGATGCCTCTGGAACGCCAAAGTGGCGGGGTCCATCCATGTCCAGATACGGCGATAAGCAGCGGAGAATTCTTCGTAGCCCGCGATCTCTGTTTTTGTCGCTTTGGACACCGAGACATCGGGCACCGGCAAAAACGAACCACGCACGCCGCGCAATGAATCGATCACGCGTCCATCCTTGAGTTCCAGGTGGCTACCATCAGCCCGTTTCAGAAAGTCGGGCGGCAGAAATCCTCCGTTTACCAATTCATCGAGCGTTTCGTGAGGGCGATGTTCTGACTTTGCAGCGAGAATCGCCAACTCCACAAGTTCGATTTCGGACTCGCTCGCCGCGCGACGAGTCATTTCGATCCGAAAAGCGGGATCGACAAACGTACGGAAGAACTGATCTGACAGATAGAGAAACGCCGTGTCGTTGCGAGTGACCGGAGTCACCGTGCGAGCGTACCGGAACTCCTTGCTCGCTCCCAGCGATTTGTCTCGGTCCGCACAAATCTCCAGAAACCGCCTCGCGATTGTTTTTGATGTCGTCACAAGGTGAAAGTCGCCACTCGCTACGTAGATCGAACGCACTCGGTTGTCTGGCGAGGCCAGCAGAGATCCCGTCTGTTCCAGCCCATCAAACCTGAGTGCCGACAGCGAAACGCCGTCGTCTTTTGCTGCACGCTCAACGCGGCGTTCAGTCAGGTACGCTGAGAGCAACTCGTTTGAAGTTGCATGGAACAGCACTCCAATGCCCGCTCCTTCGCGCAGAAACGTGTCTGTGCCGATGACCGCATAGTCCTTCACAACGGCCGCGCTGAGATGCTTCGCCATCGCGGACTGTTGAAGGTTGAGTTGATCCTGAACTCGATGTCGGATGTCGTACTTCAGGCCTCGCTGACTAAAGGCTCCATTGAGTTCCGTACCCCACTGATCCAGCATTTCACCAAACCACTCAAGGTCCTCATACTTCGCGAAACGAGCGTAAAGGCATTCGAGCGGAACAACCATCGCGATGGCTTCAACCTCAACTTCCGCAGCCGGTTCAGGGATCGCAATCGGTGGCGGAGACGCAGCCTTCGGTAAATCCTCCGTGGCCGCTTCGTTCCGTGAAGTTCCCAGCAACGAATCCTTCTGCATCGCCAGTCGAACGGCTTCCGTTCCCGTCATGATGCCGACATGACGCTCCATATCTGCACTGAAGAGCAAAGGCCTGGAAGTGACTTCCGGAACTGCAAGCTGCAGTCGGCGGGCGAGCATGTGAGTCAGATACTGCTCAATCTGCGCTGGATACTGATCCTTTGCTCGGATGGCATTCGACTGAGCGACGTAACGTTTCCACCACCGGCTCAGAAGCTCACGATGTTTAACGTCGTCGGTTGTTGGTGTCATCGAAAACGAACTGCCGAGCACCGAAACACTGTTCGCCTGCGCCGACTTAAACAGGAAGTAAATTCGGCGTTCATCCGACCGAAGTGGCTCGCCGAGATCAGTGCCAATGCGTTCTGCGGCCGGATAAAAGGCATCGGAGCCCAGCAACTGCCATTCAACAGGAGCCGGTTCACTCCGCCAGAAGTTTTGTTTCGATTGGTTCTCCGCAATCGTAACGACCCCAACTCCGAACGGTTGCCCGGCGAATGCCTCGACCGAGATCTCCAGACTCTGCAATCGCGGATCTGCCGCGTGAGGACTCCCAAACACCGTCAGCCCAGCAGCACTGCCAGAAAGTACATAAACAACGGCAATGATCGCACTTCGAAGGATTTGGTTCACTGGGGTCTTCTCCAGTCACTCAGGAATCACTCAATTCGACGCATCCAAAACCGAAGAAACGTCGCCGAAACTCGTTGGCACGATGCTGCAGCGGACTTCGTCCTGTCGACAAGTCGTCGCATCCGTAGTTCGTTCACCGCAACGGGTGCCTGGAGACTATTTCACGAAATGGACTCTTCGCCATGCTGTAGGATAAGGCACTGGCGTTGAGCCTGAATCGCCAGCCGACTCGACAGCATGAAATCGGCTAGCGCCTCAGGTTCAAATCCGTGCGGTTCGGCAGACTGGTTTTTGCCGCTCGCACATGTTTTTTCACCGCGCAAAAAAACGACCGTGTCGATGAACGATCACGGTCGCTGAATGCTCACGAGTGCGTTACGCACAGGCGTCGAAAGCAAGATCGATGAAACCTTATTCCGCGTAGAACGGATGAGCGGCGGTGTCTCGCTTTGCGAGAACTTCGTCGATCTTTGGTTCGCCCTTCATCGCACGTTCGATAGACAGCTTCGTGGCTTCGTAGTTGTACTGATAGATCTTCTTGTCGTCAGCAGCATCCCAGTGAATGAACACGCCGCAAATGATGACGAGGTTCTCAGCCTGATCCTTTGGGATCGCGCCGGATTTAACAGAGTCAGCGACGGCATCAGAAACCGCCTTCTGAGCAGGTCCGAACATCTGGACAGCCTGCTTTGCACCTTTGATCGTGACCTTGGTGATCATGACCGTTGATGGCTTCACAGCCAGGTTCGGAGTTCCGGCGAGCAGGTTGCTGAAACCCTGCTTCTGGCTGGCGAGTGCGTTTGCAAACGCATTACCAACTGGGCCGGCCTTGTCGCCGATCAGGAGGTCGATGTGGGCAATCTCATTGCCTTCACCAACCAGCGCTTCACCTACAAACATCGACATTACTTAATTCCTTTGCAAAAACGAGTCGAACCAAAAACCAGCGACCGCAGACAAGTTTGAAGCCCCGCGATCTCGCTGAAACAACGAGCCACACAGGAACTTCTGAGCCACACTTTGCAGTTGTCTGCGGAAGCAGCAATTCGCTGCTTCTGCAATGAGGTGCCTGTGTTGTGGACAAGGTCGCCTGAAAATGAGAACAATCCGTTAACC
>JANMEV010000407.1:0-8633 GCA_031377305.1 Planctomycetota bacterium
TTGATACCGAACGACTTGCCAATCTCAAGCAGTTCGGAATAGTGCTTCGCTCCAAGATCGCGGTCTGCTTTCCCGGGCGGAGGTCCGGCGATCGAATATGTTGCCCCGACCGCGGCTGCTTGTTCGATCGCAGGACCTCCGCCGGGGAAAGCAGACCGGGACCTTGGAGCCAAGCACTATTCCGAACTGCTTGAGATTGGCAAATCGTTCGGTATCAAACCAGCGTTTGAGTATCTCGGATTTGTCGACGATATCAACACCATCGATGACGCCATCGACATCATCCAGCGGTCCGGTCATCCAGATGCCACGGTTGTGGTAGACCCGTTCCATTGCTGGCGAGGCGGCGGGCCCATCGCTTCGCTTTCGAAGCTCAAAGGCAACCAGATTGCGATCTCGCACTTCAATGATGCTCCAGCAGATCCGCCTGCGAACACTCAGCAGGATTCCGACCGAGTCCTCCCCGGCGACGGCGCCATCGATCTTAAATTCTACTGCGATCAACTCTCTGGAATCGGCTACAACCGATATCTTTCGCTTGAACTCTTCCGAGAAGATCTCTGGGCCTTGGACCCGCTGGAAGTCGCTAAGCTCGGACTGGAAAAAATGCGAGCGATCGCGGACTGAGCACGTTGCGATTGGACTGTGATCGAGCCTTAG
Organism: Planctomycetota bacterium; assembly: GCA_031377305.1. GTDB lineage: Bacteria > Planctomycetota > Planctomycetia > Planctomycetales > Planctomycetaceae > SXXK01. The sequence continues at coordinate 661 of JANMEV010000407.1, forward strand.
CAAGTAGATTCTTCCTGCCGAAAAGTACGTGCAAAAAAAACGTTGGCGGCGAGTGATTGCTTGGACAAGCCGGTTTTGTCACAGGATGTGCACTCAGATCGCGACAAGTCGCGAAGTGCTGCCCGTCGGGCAGGATCGACGAGAACCAAACGCCGCTGGTGGCCTGTCACAGGCTTTGAATCTTTGTATGGCGTTAAGCTCCGGGCTACAATCAATCCCGATGCTTCTGACAGAGTTCTCCCCCATCAAGCCGGAGTCTTGTGTGCCTATTTTTGATTTGGGATCCACACAACGTTGGTGCGGGAGAGCTGCCTCTTGCGTGGCGATTTTGATTTCGATTCAATGCCAGCCGAGTTTGGCTGAACCGCCTCAGGTCGTGAGTGACTTCATCAAACAGAATTGTCTTGAATGCCACAATGCGTCTGAAACGTCCGGCAGTCTCGACCTGACCGCGTCGTCGTGGGAGATCGAATCGCTGCAGGGCCGGACGCGGTGGATTCGAATTCATGACCGCGTCAGCAATGGTGAGATGCCGCCGGATTCTAAGCTCACCCGCGCAGAACGGCAGCCATTTACGACGGCTCTGGGCGGTTCGATCGCTGCGAAAGTCGCGACAGAACAGGCTCGCGAAGGACGTACGATTCTGCGACGGCTCAACCGACGTGAGTTCGAAAACAGCTTGAAGGACCTTTTGGGCGTCGACATCCGAATTCAACATCTGCTTCCGGAAGATGGCCGAGCCCACGGGTTTGACACGGTCGCCGAAGGACTGCACCTCTCTGCCGTTCAGATGGAACGGTATCTCGAAGTTATCGACTTCGCGTTGGATGCCTGTGTGCGTCTGACCGAAAGGCCGGCGCAAATCAACAAGCGGTTTCGCCTTCACGACGAGCGTGACGTTCGGGAGAATCTCGACATCGCTGAAGGCCACGAAGATCCCGTCTCCGGTGCAAAGCATCGGCAACTGTTTCGTGAAACGGCTGATGCCATTATCTACGTCAGCAATGGCTATTCGCCGGACAATATTCGACAGTTTGCGCCGGCCGCGGATGGTCGATACCGAATTCGGATTTCGGCCTATTCTGTTGACGCTGTTGAAAGCCCGGTTGCGGTGCGAGTCTTCTCAAGCGACTGGAAGAGCCATCAACTGCTGGGCTATTTTGAGCTCGCATCCGAGCCACGAGTTGTTGAACTAACGGTGCCGCTGACTACCAGCGAGCACTTGCGAATCAACGGTTATGGGATCGGCGTGGATGAAACAGGAAAGACAGTTTGGAATGTCGACAGCGTAAAGAACTGGAAGGTTCCCGGCATGGCCGTTCAGTGGATTGAGATTGAAGGACCGCTGCTGGAACAATGGCCGCCTCAAAGCGTGGCGAGTGTGTTCGGAACGGCCGCAATTCGAAAGCTGGAGAACAAAGGGCGATGGACCGATCAGGGCCACATCGGTTACGAGATCGCTCCGTCCGATCCTAAGGCTGCCGCCGTCGATGCGATTTCGCAGTTTTCCGCTCGTGCGTTTCGCCGACCGCTCAAGCCCGGCGAAGCCGCTCGTTTCATTTCCCTGGCCCAGGCGGAACTGGATCGCGGCCGGTCCTATGAGCAGGCGGTGCGAGTTGCCGTGCGAGGCATCCTGGTGTCACCTCGTTTCCTGATGCTGGACGAATCACCCGGACGACTCGACAATTTCGCCGTTGCGTCGCGATTGTCATTTCTCTTTTGGAGCAGCCCGCCGGATGATGAACTTTTACGACTGGCTGACGAAGGAAAACTTTCGGATCGGAACGTGCTGCACGATCAAGTGGAAAGAATGCTCACGTCGCCGCGTTCGCACCAGTTTGTGGCAAGCTTTGCGGGGCAATGGCTGGATCTGAATCAAATCGATGCGACAGCTCCTGATATGAAGCTGTACCCGGAGTACGACGAGCTTCTCCGCAGCTCGATGGTCGCTGAAACTGAAGCGTTCTTTCGTGAGATGTTGACTAACAACCTGCCGATTGACACTGTGATCGACTCCGACTTTGCGATGTTGGATCGTCGCATGGCAGAACACTACGAGCTGATGCCGTCTTTCAATGGCACAAAGACCGCCAATTCCAAAGTGATCTATGGCGAAGAATTCCGGCGAGTGGCGCTGCCAGCCGATAATGTGCGAGGTGGCGTGATGACTCAGGCAGCCGTGCTGAAGGTGACTGCCAACGGAACAGTGACCTCTCCAGTCACCCGAGGATCGTGGATTCTGCGACGCATTATCGGAAAGCCACCGTCCCCACCGCCGCCGGTCGCCGCGTTGGAGCCAGACACTCGCGGCGCTACGACGATTCGAGAGCAACTTGCGAAGCATCGGGATTCGGAAACCTGCCATCGCTGCCATCGTGAGATCGATCCCCCGGGTTTCGCTTTGGAGAGCTTCGATGTGATCGGCGGTTTTCGCAAACGTTACCGTTCCATTGGCGAAGGTGACCGCGAAACCAGGAAACTCCACGGCCGCGATATCTGGGAATACAAGCTTGGTCCACCGGTTGATTGCAGCGGTCAGACATCCGGCGGACTGCGGTTCGCCGACATCAATGACTTCAAACGTCTCATGCTTGCCGACAAGGATCAGGTGGCTCGGTGTTTGGTTGAAAAACTCATCATCTATTCCACCGGCGCCCCGGTGAGCTTCTCGGATCGCGCCGAAGTTGATCGCATTGTGGCAAAGGTCGTGTCCGAGGGTGGCGGCCTGCGTACTTTGGTGCATGAAGTTGCCGCCAGCGAAGTATTTTTGACGAAGTAGGCGTACCGTACTCTCGTCGCTCCGCCGACGGGCGAACACACGACTGCGACACTGTTATGCCGGCCAGATTTCGGCGTCGGACAGACACCACAAAAGTCACCCGGCCCAGGATGTTTTTGTTGATTCACTTGCCCGGCTATATTCATATTCAGCTGCGCATGCATGCAATGGCTTACACCTGTTCGAGTCAACTCACTGCACGGTCAGCTCAGCGACATGTTTGCCGATGTTCAGGCACGCGGTGGCGGCGGGAGATGGGGCGTTGCAGACGTTGATGACTCGCTGATGGCGAAGGATTACGAAATCGTCAAGCAGTTTTCCGTCCAGGCCCAACGCCTGAGCTCGCACGCCCGCGGGAGCGGCGTGAAGGTGCTCGGATCGGATGTCCGGCACAAGGTGCTGCAACGCTTTTACAAACGCCGCCTTGGAAATGGATCGCCAGATTTCGCCAATGCCTGTCTTCCAGTTGCGAGCGGCCAGCCGCAGGAAGCCAATGTAAGTCAGCGACTCAAAGATGTCCCGCGGACTGATCGTGCGCCAGTTGTAGCCTTCGCGAGCCAGAGCCAGCACGGCATTGGGACCGCATTCGACTCCACCGTGAATCATGCGAGTGAAATGCACACCGAGGAACGGGAAGCGAGGATCCGGGACCGGATAGATCAGCGTTCGGCACAGATGCTCGGCTTCCGGCGTGAGTTCAAAGTATTCACCTCGAAACGGAACAATGCGCTCCTTCATCACCTGACCGCTGGTCCGAGCCACTCGATCACTGTGCAGCCCAGCGCAGTTGATGACTTGAGACGCTTCGATGACTCCCGAAGACGTGACCAGTCGAACGAAGTCGGTTCGCTGGTCCATCGATTCGACTCGCGAATTCAGTCGAATCTCAGCTCCGGCCGCTTTGAGCAGTTCGCTGAGTTTTCGGCAGACTCCTGGATAATCAACGATTCCTGATTCCGGTACATGAATCGCTTTGATACCCGCACAGTGGGGCTCCAGTTCCAACAGACGATCGCGGCTGATGACTTCGCATTCGACGCCATTTTGCTGGCCTCGTTCGAAGATGGTCTGCAACTGGGGCAACTGCTCATCACGAGTCGCCACGATCACTTTTCCCGTGCGCTTCCATGCGACTCCGTGTTCGTCGCAGAAAGCCTCCAGTGCCGCTTTGCCGTCCCGGCAGTTCTTCGCTCGCAGAGAACCCGGGCGATAGTAGATTCCCGAATGGATCACGCCCGAATTTCGACCGGTCTGGTGAAAGGCCAGCGTCGATTCCTTTTCGATAACGACGACTTTCCAGTCTGGCTTGAGTCGAATCAACTGCCATGCGGTCGCGAGCCCGACGATTCCTCCACCAATGATTGCTGCGTCGAATCGGGGCATTGGATTCTTTGACAGAGGGTAAGGGGCATGAAAAATCCCGCCGGCGGAGCGACAGGGCCAGCAGACTGTTGATTTAATGGGTTTTCACAACCCGAAACGTCAGTGAGGGATATGCCGCGATTTTCAACAACAACAATCCCTCGCTGACGCTTCGGGTTAGGATTTAATCAACAGCCGGCTACGGGTCGGCGGGACTAAGTTGGCGAGCGACAATCAGACTCGCAGATGTTCGAACGCCTCTTTCGGCGACATGATATAGCTGACATAGAACGGACCGAACTCCGCGTAGCCAGCCGAAGCCTTATCAAAGCGCATCGTGTAGACGATCTCCTTGACGTGTTCCGGCGCGCGGCTCCAGAGAGTGACTCCCCATTCCCAGTCGTCGAAGCCAGTTGCGGCGGTAATCAACTGGGAGACTCGGCCAGCGAACTTGATTCCGGACGTGGCATGTTCTGCCATCAGGTCACTGCGAACGCTGAACGGTTCCTTGTACCAGTTGGCCAGCGGATGACGGGCTTTGTTCATCGGATAGAACGTCATCACCGGAAACGGCGGCAAGTCCGGGTACATTCGCTGTTGATTCATGGCAGGCAAACGCTGCTTGTAGGCATTCAGCTTGGCCTGAAACGCAGGATCATCGGGTGAGGTGCCTTCACGCAGAAGTCGTTCGGAATATTGTTCAACGGTTGTAACGTACTCGCTGACTTCGGTGATGGAAACAAATGAGTACGTGGGTGTCAGTACTGGTCCAAGCCGGCTGGCTCGGATTCGCTGCACGATCGCGTCGATCTTCAGCGGATCGGCATCCATCATCATCAGGCCAAGATCCGCGCGATGGCCGGAGACGACCGATGTCTGCATGCGAACCGGGACGTAATCGCCCTGCGGATTCAGGATTTCGATGACTTCGGCACGCCCATGAGCCCGTTCCGCCGGATCCAGCGCCATCAGGGCTTTCTGGTCGACTCGAAAGTAAATATGCAGGCAATGCCATCCTTCAGTCATCAAAACTGTGGGTTCGGGCAATGGGGCAGAATGTCCGTGAGGGCGTTGCACAGCGTTCTCTTTCAGCAGAATGTCGAGTTTCAGTCACACAACGGTTTGCCGCTGGTGACAGCGTTTCACGTCCATTTCGGCCAAGGAAACCACCGCTGGCCGACTTTGAAACGCGGGCCGTAATGATACGTCAACTCGGCGGGGATTTCACGGAACTTTCGCGATTGAGAATACTTGTCTAGACTGCTGTCGTCTCAAACGATGCCATGCAAGACGCTGGAAACGATTTCTGGACCATAGAAGCGTCCCCAAAGCATCGCGACGACTGACTTCTGGAAAGTTCCAGACACTTTTTTGAACACCCCCACTTGCCACAGGAACAGTTTCGTGAAACTTGCTCGGATACGGATGAATGATGGTTCTTTGCGAGTCGCGGCGGTGCATGACGCCGGCGTGCAGTTGCTGGATTTGACTCAGATCGATCGGTGCCATTCGCTGATGGACATTCTGAATTCCGCCGACCCCGCTGGCCTGGCAAGATTTCTGTTGAAACCAGGTTCCACGCTGGTTGAAAACTCAGAGTTCACATTTCTTTCTCCTGTCGATCAACAGGAAATCTGGGCCGCGGGCGTCACATACAAACGCAGCCAGGTGGCCCGAATGGAAGAATCGGCTTCATCGGCGACCAACTACGATAAGGTCTACACGGCCGCTCGTCCGGAACTTTTCTTCAAAGCGACGCCTCATCGAGTCTCCGGCCCCGGCCAGCCTTTGCGAGTTCGCTGCGACAGCAACTGGAGCGTGCCGGAACCTGAGTTCACTTTGGTAATGAATCCGACTGGAAAGATCGTGGCATACACGATCGGCAACGACATGTCGGCTCGTGACATCGAAGGCGAAAATCCCCTGTACCTGCCTCAGGCAAAATTCTACAAGCAATGTGCTGGCCTGGGCCCGTGCGTCCTTCTGGCTGAAAAACCGCTGGATCAGGAAGCGATCGACATCACGTTGGAAATCCGCCGTAATGGCAAGCCAGTCTTCAATGGCGCGACGAAACTCAGCCAGATGAAGCGAACACCGGAAGAGCTCGCAGGCTGGCTGTTCAAGGAAAACGATCTGCCGAACGGTGCGTTTCTGATGACGGGAACAGGCGTTGTGCCGGACGACAATTTCACATTGGAGAACGGCGACGAAGTTTCCATCACAATCTCTGGCATCGGTACATTGACGAATCCGATCGTCAAGGATTAGCAGTGTCTCATTCGACAGTCGCTGAACCATAAGCGTCCTGCGTCTGTCTGTGCAGTGACATTCCTGTCCCATTCCGCTCAACCGAACTGAACTGGTCTCATGCAAAAGCCGCTTCGCAAAATCACCGTCCCCGCGTTTCGAGAGATTGCGGCGAAGGGACAGAAGCTGACCATGCTGACCGCCTACGACTATCTGTGGGCGGGAATCATGGATGAGGCTGGCGTTGACAGCATCCTGGTCGGCGATAGTCTGGCGATGGTTGTGCAGGGGAAGTCGACGACGCTGCCGGTCACACTGGACCAGATGATCTATCACGGCGAACTTGTGGTGCGAGCCGTTCAGCGAGCTCTCGTGATTGTGGACATGCCGTTCATGTCTTACCACGTAAGCCCACAGCAGGCGGTTGAAAACGCTGGCCGCATCATCAAAGAAACCGGGGCCGACGCGATCAAGCTGGAAGGTGGATCGATTCAGGCCGAGACGATCCGAGCCATCGGGCGAGCCGACATTCCCGTGATGGCGCACATCGGCATGCGACCTCAGGCTGTGCGCCAACTTGGCGGCATGGGAAAAATTCAGCGGAACGAACAGCAGCTTCTGGACGACGCTCGATCGGCCGAAGACGCCGGTGCGTTTTCCATCGTGCTGGAGCTGGTTCCGGAAGATATCGCCGGGCGAATCACTGAGGCTCTTAGTATTCCCACGATTGGCATCGGAGCAGGTTCACACTGCAGCGGTCAGGTGCTGGTGGGGCCTGATATGCTTGGCCTGAATCAGGGTTTCAAGCCAAAATTCCTGAAACAGTTCGGCGATCTTCGCAAAGGTGCGACAGACGCAATTCGCAGCTACATCGACGAAGTCCAAAGCGGCCAATTCCCCGACGCCGCACATTCGCATAGTTGAAGAACTGTGATCAAAATGCCGACCGCGTTGACACTTCGCGGCGGCAGAACCATCAGGCTCTTGCTTCAATCCTAACCCGCTGCGTCAGCGAGGGATTGTTGCTGAAAAACGTGGTAAATCTTATCCCTCAGTGACGTTTCGGGTTGTGAAAACCCCTTAACGAAAACCTCAGTCGCTCGTTGGTCTACGCCACTCAACTTCTCTTTGGGATGAAGTTCCGCAGGTAGGTGTAGCTCTGCTGCAGTGACGCCATTCGGTCTGCCAGCGCGCCTTCGTAGGCTCGGTCTTCGACTTCCACGCAGACGGGGCCCTTGTAGCCGCAATCGGTGAGCACTGAAAAGAACTGCCCCCAGTTCACGTCGCCCATTCCGGGTAACTTAGGAGTGTGAAACTTGTTCGGATGAGCCATGATGCCGACCTGATCCAGGCGAGCTCGATCAATTCGCACGTCCTTGGCGTGAATGTGGAACAGCTTGTCCCGAAACTGCCGCATAGGATTCAAATAATCCATGTGCTGCCAAATCATGTGCGATGGATCGTAGTTGAGCCCGAAGTTGTCAGACGAGATATCGGAAAACATGCGAGTCCAGATCTCTGGAGTCGTCGCCAGGTTCTTTCCACCCGGCCATTCATCTGCCGAGAACAACATCGGACAGTTTTC
>JANMEV010000416.1:0-11949 GCA_031377305.1 Planctomycetota bacterium
TGTTGAAGGGTCTGCTCCAAACGTTGGACATCTTCCTTACACAACTTGCTCTTTCGTGACGGAATGCTGCACAAAGCAGGTTCCATACACAACATGCACGATGACTCAGCAAACTTGCACCAAGAAGGTTCCTTACACGACCTGCAGCTGGACTGAAGAATGCATCACTCGCCGAGTTCCGTACACAACATGCAAGATGGTTACGGAATGCTGCACAAAGCAGGTTCCATACACAACATGCACGATGACTCAGCAGACTTGCACTCGCAAGGTTCCTTACACAGTCTGCAAGCAGGTTTGTGAAACACGAATGGTAACTCGCACCAAGTGCGTTCCTCGCCAGGTTTGTGTAACTCAGACTCGCTGCGTACCGCGAGTTGTTTGCCGTCAGGTTCAGACGTGCTGCGATCCATGTGCCGGTGCCAGCGGAAACTGTGGCGAAACAACTGCTGCTGCTCCATGCGAAGGTTGCACGAAGTAATTGAACCGAATGGTAGCCTCTGGAATGGAATTCAGTGGCCCGGTGATCCAAAGGAGTTGAATCCAGCAATCGCTCTTGTCGGTTGCCGGCGCCGCTACAACTAGATGCTTCAGAACAGGGGATCGTTCAATACGATCCCCTGTTTTCGTTGATGATCGCCACAACGGTGGCTCGATATGGATGTTGAGTCTCTGACAAAACGACTGAGTGTTCCTGGATAAATCTAAGCCATATACCATTCGATTTCAGGGCCGCCCGAACTCTACTGGTCTCCGGAGGCGTGTATTGCAATCCTGCGCAATTGGGCCGGGATCCCATCCCGCTTGCGTCAGATCGCGATTCAAATCCTAAGGATGAACGGCGGTCAACGTAGTGAGTTGTAAACGCAAACAGAACCGGAACAGGCAGCCTGACGGTCGCTTAACTCTGTGATTCCGGATTTCTGCGGAAGCTGCCCCAACTTTGTAACGTGTTCGCAGCAACGCTCAGGCAATCGGGAGATCGTTTCCGGGTTCAAAAGTTGGGCATCGAAAAGCTATTGCCGAATTGGCTTGTTTGCACTGATGAGCTCCATGTGGGCCTTCAGGCGGGCCAGCTCTTTTTCAGGAGCCGTTGCCATTGCCGCAGTCAGATGTTGTTTGGCCTGATCAAACTGGCCGTTTTCTGCGTGTGCGGCAGCCAGTGTGTCGAGTGTGTTCCATTGGTCCCTTGAAAGAAAACAGGCTTTCGTAGCCAATTCCAATGACTTTGCTGGATTTCGAAAAGCGTCATCTGTGGCGGTCGCAAGCAGCCACGCAAGATCATTAGCGGCCTCAAACGATTGAGGAGCGTTCTTCATCGCCAGTTCGAGATCTTCAATTGCCTTCGCATATTCTTTCTTGAGCTGATGTGTGTAAGCTCGATTCCCCAAAGCGTCAACGTATCTCGGGTCGATTTTTAGTGCCGCGGTGAAGTCGGCCATTGCCTCATCGAGCCGGTTTTGTTTCTGATACACGATGCCTCGATTATTGAGGGCTTCGGGATAAGATGGCACCAATTTCAACGCTGCCTGCAGGTCGGCGAACGCCAGGTTGTATTGTTCGATTTCGATGTACGCGAGCGCACGATTGTTCAAGTAAAGAAAGCTCTTCGGATCAATGGTGATGGCAGCTGTAAAGTCAGGAATCGCTGACTTGTAGTTGCCTTTCAGGTAATTCGCCTGGCCTCGATTGTTCAGTGCACCGGCGTTGCGAGGTGTCTTGCGAAGGCTCTCCGAAAAATCGGCGATCGCTTGGTCATGCTGGCCATGCGCAAGGTAAGCGACTCCTCGCAAGTGAAAGTTCTCAGCTGTCGCTGAGCTTGTCAGGCGACGCGACAATTCTTCGATGGCGGTATCGAACAGAACTGATTCTTTTTCCCAGAGCCAGCCACCCTTTTCGTCAATCCAAAGCCATTCGCCATTTGTCAGTTTCACTGTGAACACTTCGCCCAGATATGCTTTCCAGACAGTTGCCTGAGGTGTTTTCATCTCCGCACCGGCACGAATTATCAAAATCTTCTTGTCGATGCGAGGGTCTGGAGCCTTCTCAGACGTGGCTGGCTGTTGAGCGAATAGCTGTGCACCGCCAATGCAGGCAAAGAAAAGTACGCGAAGGAATCCTCGAAGTGCGCTATCCATGTGTCGATATGTCCAGAGTTGGCCAAGGTCAAGTGAACGCCAGGAGCGAGGGACTGACTGACCAAAGTCCCGCGGGTCGTGGTATATCAAATACACCGGCTGCGATTCGATAGAGACCCTGCATGGATTTCAGGGATTGGCGGTAGCCGTACACACCCGGACGAAAAACAGAGTATTCAGGAGAAATGGCGAATCTGAGCGGCTTCGTTCTGCGACGATGCGCGCACGCAGCCCACACGAAGTGGTTAGCTTTGGGTTGACTGGATCATGATCGGTCCGGTCGGCAGCTAGACCGCTCCCGCCATGTAGCCGCAGGAAGCGAGCAGATCGGTCAGCGATGATTGAATCCTCTGCGCGTGGCTCTCAGAGACGTTCGAAAGCGGCGGAGCGACGACCGACAAGCACAAACCGCATCCTTCCATCGCGAGCTTCAGGCCAGGGATCAGCTTCATCGCGCCGTTCTCATCGCGGTAGACCGACGCAAAAATCGCCGCAATTGCCGTCTTCCAATGGACGATCTCCGCTGCATCCTTCCGCACGGCAGCAAGATATAGGCGACTGTAGACCTGCGGCAGCAAGTTCGCTCCTCCGCAAACGCCTCCCGCCGCACCTGCAGCAACCGCTTCGGCGAGCAATTCTTCCGGCCCCATAAAGATCAGAAAGTCTTCACGATTGCGGTGCTGGTCACAAAGCTCGTGGAAATAAGCGAGGTCGCCGCCGCTGTCCTTCACTCCAATGATGTTTGGATGATTGGAAAGGTGCCCCACGATGTCGAGACACAGGTTCACCCCGACACATGAAGGCATGTTGTACAACATCAATGGAAGCGGCGATGCATCGGCAAGTTTACTGAACCAGCTCTCCAGTGCGGTTTGCGAAACGTCATAGTAGAACGGCGCCGCCGCCACAATCGCCGACGCTCCGCACGAAGCCGCGTGTTGTGCGAGCGCGACAGATTCACCAAAGCTCGTATCTGTCACTCCAACAAGTACCGGAACTCGCCCGCCCGCGTGTTCACAGCTACGATCGACCATCTCGTATCGCATTTGGTACGTCAGCGATGGGCCTTCGCCGGTGGTGCCCAACACGAACAATCCGGACACTCCGCCTAAAATCAGATGGTCGACAACTCGATCCACGGCTTCCAGGTCCAACTGGTCGGCAGACTTCATTGGTGAAACAACGGGAGGAATCACGCCAAAGAATTTCGCCATCTGCTCAACTTTTCAAAAAGAACATGTCTGACCGAACCGAGCACTTGCAAGTGTGCGCATAGGCAGCCGCTGAAACAGTTTTTTTTTTCGTGGCCTTTAGAAATCGAGGAGTTGCCGCACTGCAATCCAGAAACATCATTGGGGTCGATCAGGCAGGCGGACGCGATCAGCGTGTATCAGGTGGATCGAACTGTTTTGGTCAGTTCTTCGGGATTGCGGAATCCTAAGCAATGGTCGGTCTGGCAATTCCGAAAAGTGGAACCAGGGACAATTAAAAGCGACTTTCGTCCAGAGGACTGCGGACTGATCCGAAAAGCATGTTCAACTGAGTCGGCAGTTTTTGCCGGTATTGTCGCAGTGATGAATGTTACTGCCCCACACCTCCCATAGTTCCTGATCACCATGGCTTACATAAGGCTGGAATCTCGCGAGTGCGCCGCATTTCTCTCCACAAGTGCTTTTGCATAAATGGTTTGCGCGTTCGATGTGGGACGAGTTCGAACCGCATTTATCGCCGGAATTTGGGATGAGCGGTTAGTCTGAGTTGAAGTTTTAGGTAAAAAGTGAATATTGCGAAGCCCTTGAAACATGGGGCGGTTCGTGCAGGAACCAATCTTGTTTTGTTGTGTTGGACCGTGAATGCCGCGATTTTTCTTGGTTTTTCAGGCGTTTATGGTTCAATGTTAAGCTGCCGCTGAGCCTCGGTTCAACAGCGCGAATAATCTTACGAAATCTTGCCAGGGAACACGATGTACACGCTTTTGACAGGTGCAACCGGATTGGTCGGACGCTATCTGGTTCGTGACTTGCTCTTAAACGGCCATGAATTGGCTGTCGTTGTCAGGCCTTCTCGCCGTCAGTCGCCTCGCGATCGAATGGAAGAAATCCTGCAGCGATGGGAGAAAGAGCTTGGGCGAGCGTTGCCACGACCTATTGTGCTGTCGGGCGATATTGCTGAGCCTGGGTTTGGACTTAGTGCCGAGGATACCGAGTGGGTTGGTAACAACTGCGAGAGCATCATCCACAGTGCTGCGATTCTTGAGTTCTACGGAAAGGACCGAGCGGGCGAACCGTGGCGAACGAATCTGAACGGCACGCAGAACATGATCGAGTTGTGTCGCTCATTGAAGATTCATGACATTCATTACGTTTCGACCGCTTACGTCGCTGGTTGTCAGACTGAGCGAGTGATGGAGAGCAGTCTGGACGTCGGTCAAACGTTTCGAAACGACTATGAGGAAAGCAAGTTCCTTGCAGAGAGTGCGGTCCGAGCGATCGACTTTGCAGATCATGTGACCGTGTATCGCCCGGCGGTCATCGCAGGCGATTCCAAGACTGGATACACGAACACCTATCACGGCATTTATCTGTACCTGCGATTGATGGCGTTGATGATTCCGGCATTGCCAGTGAACGCTGATGGTACGCGACACACGCCAATTCGGCTTCGGATGACGGGTGACGAGCGTCGGAACATCATTCCGGTGGAATGGGTTTCCGCCGTGATGTGTCGCCTGTTCGAAACTCAGGAGGCTCGCGGACGCACTTATCACATCGCTCCTGAATCACCGATCTCGTCTCGGGAGATTATCGACTACTGCGGCGAGTACTTCAAAACCGAAGGTGCTCAATTCTGCGGGCACAATGAAGTTGACCTTCCTCAGGTCAGTCGTGAAGAGAATGAAGATCAATGGATGTTTGAGCGTCTTTACTGGGAGAATGCTGAAACGTATGCTCCGTACGAACGCACTGACAATGTGTTTGATCTGACGAATCTGCAGACATTTGCCGGGGACATCGTCTGTCCGGTCATCGATCGAACGGTGATGTTTCGGTTTATCGAGTACGGAAACGAAGATCGCTGGGGCAAGCGAAAGCCGGAAGTTGAGCCGGTTTCCTTTTGGGCCGAAGACTACTTCCTGAATCAATCGGCCGAAGGTCGGCCCGATGGCGATTCCAAACTGGTTGGCCTGGACATCGTGGGCCCCGGCGGATCTCAATTGTCGCTCGAGCTTTCGCGAACTGGAATCCATTCCGTAAGTCGTGGCCTGCCAGAAGGTGACGCTCCTGTGCTTCAGATTTCGGTCAGCGAGATCGAAGCGGCGATGAAGAGTTCGGCTTCGCCGGAAGTCTTTTGCAAGGGCTGGGACGTCAGTGATCCAGCGGCTGCAAAGGAATTGACGGATCTGGTACTCGCTTCTCTGCAAAACGAAACGGTTGCTTCTGAGGCCTGAGTGGTTCACCTCGAAGCAGCTTGATCGATCACAGCGGGTCAGTCCTTTCGCAAGGCTGGCCCGCTTTCGTTTCGAATCCTTGCCGAGCAGAAAGTGCTATCTGCAAAGCATTGTCTGCTCCGAATGAAGAGGATGAAACCGACAAATGACGGCAGTTCGTTTCATCAAGATGCATGGGTGCGGCAACGACTACGTTTTTCTGGACTGCTTCAGTGATCCTGCACCCGAAGATCCAAACGCTTTGGCCATGGTCGTCAGCGACCGTCATCGTTCGATTGGCTCGGACGGGCTCGTTTTGATGCTTCCTCCCGGCGAGTTCGATGCCGACGCTTGCATGCGGATGTTCAACGCCGATGGATCGGAAGGCGCGCTTTGCGGCAACGCTCTTAGATGCATGAGCATGTGGCTGCACCAATCGGGACGGTGTGGCTCCAACGTTCGAATCGCCATGTCGAATCGAGTCATGGAGGCGACCGTTGTGACTTCAAGTCTTGAACGTCGCTCAGCGATCGTCAGCGTCAGAATCGGATCTCCGGTTGAAATTGATCCAGCCGCCATTGGCCGACAGTCCTTTGCTCGAATGATCGCACTCGATACCGTGCCGCTTCCAACGCTGCTCTGTCCGCCCGTTTTTGTGTCGATGGGAAATCCGCATACGATTCTATTTGTGGCCTCATTGGACGAGGTTGACGTTCTGCATCTAGGGCCGTTGATCGAAATGCTCCCAGTCTTTCCGGAACGCACCAATGTTGAGTTCGTGCAGGTCACTGGTTCGTCAACCGCTCGAGTGAGAGTCTGGGAACGTGGTTCCGGGGAAACGCTCGCTTGCGGATCAGGAGCCTGCGCCGTTGCTGTGGCGGGGGTAGTGCGGGGCTACTTCGATTCGCACAGGGCTGCAGAAATTGCCATGCGGGGCGGGAATCTGTCCGTGGTCTGGGACGATCGGGGTCTTATCCATCTTCAGGGACCTGCCGAAGAAGGGTTCCGCGGGACTCTAAACATCTGATCAAAACTGGCAGTTTGAGATCGGCCATCTTTCTGGCTTCGGGGTGCATAGTATTGTTCAATCGTGCTCGTTTTGGGGATTTTTGCGGGGTTTTTCGCGGTGCACGTTCGAAATCCAACGTTTGTTGCTTTTTGTTGGGACAGCGGCGATAGGATCTGACACACTCGACGTCGTAAGAATGTAAAAAAATGCCCGATAGCTCAGGAATTGGCGGAAATTTGATCGGCTAATGTCTGGCGGGTGCTTTCCCCGGAAGAGTACTGGCTGCAATGCGTCTTCGAATCCTCACCTCGTTCCTTATGATGCTTTTGGCTGGCCTGTCAGCTAAAGCTCAGGAACCAACGCCCGAGGTGAAGGAAAACACAGCCACGCAGGTGCATGATCTGGTGCAGCAGTTGAGCTCTGCCGAATTTGCAACACGCCAGAAAGCGACAGCCGAGCTACTGAAACTTGATGCCGCCTCCGTGGGGTTGCTGGAGGCGGAGCTTGAAGCAGAAGCTACGCGGTCAGTGAAAAGAGAAGAAGCGGTCTCAAGGCTACGAGCGATCGCCACCCAGTTGCGTCGCCGGCTTTTTGATGACCGGCTCGAATCACTCGCGGAGAATCCGTCGGTTGAGGCCGCCGTGTCGCTTCCTGAATGGGAGCGATTTTCAGCCATCGCGGGGAAGGATGCCGATGCAATTCAGGTGTTCACTGAGATTCTGAAGACCGAAAGGTCATTGTTCGCAACGCGACTATTTGCTCCCAAAGATCTGTCTTCGGCCTTGGAAAAACGAAGCAAAGTTTTCGCTGCAATGTGCAACGGACGACAGCAGGAAGCGTTTCCAATCGCGACATGCGTGGCACTCATGCTCCTGGGAAGTGACTCGCAAACGCGACTTGTTCGAGCGACCTCAACCCACATCTCTGACGCTTTTGACGATGTTCGATTCGTCAAGCTTTTGAAGAATGGTCAACAAGCCAAGATTCTTCAGAGGATAACGTCGGCGTGGATGGATCGCACAGGCATTGCTGCGGACCGACCGTTGATGTTTGCTCTTCAACAGGAAATGCCAGTAGGGCGGAGTATCGCTCACCGGGTGATCGAGTCTAAGTCGCGCAGTCAAAGCATGTACTACGCGCTTTTGTGTCTCGGGAAACTTAACAGTACGGACGATCTGGCTGTTGTGGAGCCGCTTCTCGAATCGAACGACAAGCTCTGGCCACCGCAGGGCGAATCAGTGGAACGGCTGCTTCCCGGCCGAAAGGTTGAAAGCCAATTCAGCGTTCGAACGCGAGACGTGGCGCTTGTGGTGGCGATTCACCTGCGGGGCCGCAGTCCGAAGGAGTTTGGCATCGACGTCATTCCTTCAGACGAAACGATGTATGCGATTCCATCAATGGGCTTTGAAAATGATGAAGCTCGCAGCACCGCGCTGGCAGAGTATCGCAAGGCGTTCCCCATTCCGGCGGCGGACGAAGTTCCAAAGATCTAAGGATCTCTCTAAATGGACGTCAGTGTTTTGGAACAGAAGCAAACGAAGGAAACGAAGTTCGAACAACCGTGACTCCTTCGTTTCCTTCGTTTCCTTCGTTTCCTTCGTTTACTTCTGTTCAGACCGCTACACACTGGGTCACGAAGTCAATTTTGAACGGGGTCTAAGGCCACGTTTGTAGAATGAACTTCCGAGTCACTTCCGAGCATCTCATGATGCGACTCTGAGATGTCGAGTGCTTTACACCATTCTCTGCCGATCAGCTTGCAACTACGCCATGATGGCGTGAGTCAACAAATCGGAAGTTCGTTGCAATGACGACACTGCTTCGGCGACCGTTATGCCGCAAATGTTGTGTGGAACGTCGGACTGGCTCAGGAATCGACAGACTCGATTGATCGAATCGCTGGATGCCTGGAGAAATGCAGGAGACTGCTGACGCTTAGTCCGGCAGACGAGAATTGCATGGTCCGTCAGGCACCTAAGCTCTTCAACTGCCGGTGCCAATTCAGAAGCCGAATGAGTCGAAGACGGCAGTGCTGCGAGTAGTTCGATGCACTGAGATCGCGAACTCATCAGGGCCTCCAGCAGCGAATTCACGCGGATTGAGGCAGGAGCGGACAAGGCTCCGCCGAGTGCTCGTCCGGTGACTTCATTCGTCACGCCAACGCATGACAAAGCGGCTAGCGTCTTGAGTAACTGTCTTCGATTCACGATTGGGCTCCTTGCTGTCGTTCTTCCACAAATTCGCATCGCGCGTCACCAGTGTGAAACATCGCAAAACGGTTCCCCGAATTCGTATCCTGCAGCCTACTGCCCAGGATCCCAACACTGCGTGCTGTGTAAGGTTAGTGGAAAAGCCACAAACGCACAAAACCAAAGTGCCGGGAAATTCCGGGAGCGACCGCTGCCAATGCTATTTCTTTAGCAGCGAGTCGTACGAATCGAGGAAGTGGGACGACATCTGAGCGATCACGTAGTTCCAGACTTCGTCGATCAGGCTTCCGGCGAGCACTCCCTGCACAGCCGTCGAACCAATCCCCCCGAGAAATTGTGCGAGGTTAGTCATGGGGTCGGTTCCAAGGAGTCGTTCGGCCTTAACATGAGCGAATTCGTTTGCAATCAAGCTTAAGCTCGGCAGCTTCGGGACCGGATCTTTTCCGTTGACGTAGCGAGTGATGCAGCCGGAGAATTCCTTGTCAAAGGCATCGCAGGCTCGCTGGTTTCCAATCATCGGCGCACCGTAAGTGTAGATCTGGTGCACTGGAATGAAGCGGCGTTTTAATAACCAGGCTCCCAGAAGTGCCAGCGCGCCGCCTAGGCTGTGCCCCGTGATCCACAAAGGGCGGTCCTGCTGTTTGAACTTGGCTTCGACCATTGCACTGAGCGGATCCCAGATCTCCGAAACTGCGTCCACGAATCCTTTGTGGAATCGAGCTCCCACGCCGGCGGCAGCGAGATCGTGACCAAGTCGCCCTTCAGGCACAATCAGCAGATTCATGGCATCCGTGAGCAACCAATCCTTCAATCCGTCGATGCTCGTGGGACCCTCTGTGCCTCGAAATGCGAGAACGATATGCTCTGAATTGTCTGCCACATAAACCTGGGTGTTGTCGACGCTGATGAGTTTTGCGTTCAGACCAAGCTGTTCACGAAACTTCGGAATAGCCTCGGCTTCAGGAAGGTAGGAAAGCTGGCAGGCGAGGCACATAAACTTAGCATTCTGCGGATCGCCAACTGAGTCTTCGATGAGTTGCATGGTGTCGTCTTTCTGGTTCCGTAGTGCAGTCAATGAGGGGACGAAGTGCGGAGGAGCTGAAATGCTGCCGCGAAAAACTTAGTTTTCGATCAGCTGGCCATAGGCTCAATATTATTCAATCACTGGCAACCATGAATCCAAAAAACTGCCGCAGCAAAAAGCAACGCGATGTGTGGTGTTGCGTCTTTTGCGGCTTTGCTTCTCGCGATGCGCTTCTTGCCATTTGTCATTAATAGACGGCCTTCCGATTCTCTGCATCTGCGTTCTTCCATTTGCGCACCGCCGATCCGGGGATGGAGTTTCCTGAGACGTCCAGGTTCTTGAGTTTCGCGGGCGGCTCCGCAAGGAATGTTACGACGCCGTCCCTGGTAATCTTTGTCCTTGCCAAACGCAGGCTTTCCAGTGCTGGCAGCTTTGCAATAGTGGCAAAGCAGGCGTCGGTGACTTGAGAGTCGTTGAGCGTCAATTCTCGCAGCTTTGGCATTCCGACGAGCAATTCGACTGTTGCATCAGTGACATCCGCGTTTCCAAGTTCCAGCACAGCCACGTTCATTCTCTTCGAAAGAAGTTTATAGTTTGGTCGATCCCAGCCCGTCAGTCCGATGTGGAGCTCCCCATCGATCGTTCGTTCTCTTTCACCGAGCCCAAAAATGTACTCATGAATCTGGTTGTATGCGAACGGGCCGGCTCCGATGATAACGCCCAACAGGACCAGCATCAGCGGTGGCTTCGACTTGCGAAACGTCGCCAGTCCATAGATGAGCGGCGTTCCAAACGGCAGCGTGAATGCCAAAAAGACCCCAAGCGACTTGCGAGTCTGAAACGCTCGACGCACAAGCCATCCCAGACCACAAAGCAGCAGGATCGCTCCTGTTGCCAGAAGACCCACTCCTACCAGTTCAGACACGATGAATCACCTTGTTCAACAGGAATAACCATAGAGTACGATCGCGATCAACTCACGCGAGTGCAAACAGTAAGCCGTTTGATGTTAGCAAACTATGATACTCGAACAGCCTCAATCGCATGGCAGTGAATCAAGGTTGCTGCAGACGCCTGTGGGACAAGTCCTGCGTTGCGCAGCCAACCTGTGTATTCGGCAGCACTATAAGCGCGGCCCTCGGTGAATGTGAAGAGAGCGGCCGAATAAAGTGCGATCGGAAGCGGGCCATCGAGTTCGTCGTTCAACAGAACGTCATGAATGATCAGACGTCCTCCTGGGTTGAGAGCCTCAGCACAGCGGCAAATCAGTGCCTGGCACTCAGGAACGTCCCAGTCATGTAGAATATTCGAAAGTAGGATTGCGTCGGACGCTGGAAGCGGGTCGGCGAACATATCACCGGATAACATCTGCATTCGTTCAGCAACGCCATACTCCTCTGCAAACCGAGTTGCCAGCTTGAGAACCTCGGGCCGGTCCAGCACAGTCGCATGAAGCTGCGGATTGGCTCGCAGGAAGGCAACGCTATAGATGCCCGTTCCGCCGCCGATATCGAGAAGACTTTTGGCACTGCTGAGCGGAACATTTGTCGCCAACACGGGAGCCACGTTCTTTGCGCGTCCAGAAAGCGTGAGGGTAAAGTGTTCGGCAAGCTGAGTCTGTTCCATTGCGGACTTCATTCCGTCGCGGTAAATGAAAGCCGCGCCAGATTCATTGCCGTCGAGCCCCGCCGGTTTGTTAGACCGAAGGCGTTCGAGCATTTCCAGGACACCAGGCGATGTGGCGGCGAGGCTGAGGTAACTTCCCACATCAAACTCTTCGCCTCGAACCAGGTGTTCGGCGGCAAGAGGCGTTAGCGCATATTGCCCCACTGCATTACACTTCAGCAACTTCATCGCTCGCAATGCGGTGGTGAGAACGATTGCAGGACGCTCGGCGAGATTCAAATCTGCCTGTAATTCAGGAAGCGTCCGAGGTTGCTTTGCGAGTCTGCCGAAAAGGTCAAAATGCGACACGGCCACGGTCAACAATTCTGTCCCATAACTTCCGCGAAAATACTCGAAGATGGACGTCGGATCGGATTCCGGCAGGCTGAGTGAATCCATGAAATCTCTTCCTCACAGTTCGTGGAAGTCTTGTCGGTAGCCGCGTCAACCCGCAGGCCAAGTGGTGTTCAACAAAC
>JANMEV010000463.1:0-20674 GCA_031377305.1 Planctomycetota bacterium
TGCGACATTTTGTGCACTTCCTTGATTGGAACAGTTGGATCTTCTTTTCGATATTCCACGAAGACCACCCGCCCACCCGGCTTCATTGCCTTTGAAATGTCGGCCATCATTTCGTACGGGAACGCAAATTCGTGGTAAACATCCACCATGATCGCCATGTCGATGCTGGCCGGCCTTAACCCAGTCGAGTTTTGCGTGCCCTTAACCGGTTCAACGTTTTCGATGCCGAACTTTTCGCAATACGTTTTCAGACGATCCAGCATTTCTTGCTGAACATCGACGGCCATCACCTTACCATCGGGCAACAGCAACTCGGCCATTCGCATTGAGATCACGCCGCTCCCAGCGCCGATGTCGGCGACGACCTCGCCTGGTTTCAAATGCAATGACCTAACGAGCAAAGTCAGACGCTCTTCCTCTTCGCGGCTGGATCGTTCAAGCCACTCGGCTCCCGCAAACCCCATCACATGAGCGATCTCACGGCCCATGTAAAACTTGCCGATGCCGTTCGGGTCATGATCAGGTCGAGTCTGATAGCGTTCTACCGCGGCGTTGGATTCGGAATCCTTCTTTGGTGTCGGCTCATCCAACGCAGGACAGATGCCTGTGAGGCTGAACAAAAGTAAAAGGAATGCAATCGGTCGAATCATCGATCAGCTCCTGAAACCCACTCCATCCTGCCGTCTCGGGGCCTGGGATCACCCGAGCCTGCCAAACGTGCGACAAGACTTGCCGTGCAAAGAACACTCGATAGCGGCAAACAGTAGGCTACCGAGTTTTAGACGGAAGGCCAGTCGCAGAAGTGTGCGACTGGCCTTTCTGGATACCTCGGTCATCGCGAGGCCCGCCCGCGAATAGCCGCTCGAAACTATTTCGACTGTGGCTTCTCTTCCTCTGGGGCCTCTTCTTCAACGATTGTCGCCTTCTTGATGTAGTCAAGTTTGGGGAATTCTTCAGCAAGGTATTTATTGCCGCTGCCCTGAATCATCCCCTGATCCGGCTCTTCGCCGTACTGTGAATTGATCTTGTCGACGATCTCCATTCCCTCGACAACTTTTCCGAACGGAGCAAACACCTGGCCGTCAAGAAATCGGTTGTCCTTGAAGTTGATGAATACCTGCGATGTTCTTGAATTTGGACCAGATGTGGCAAACGTAATGTATCCCTTCTTATTGGATTGAGTCACCCGATCGTCTTTAATGCGGGCTTCCCGCCATTCCTTCTGCACTGCTGGATCGCCATTGATTCCAAACTGAACCATGAACCCCGGAACGACTCGAAAGAATCGACATTCGTTAAAGAAGCCTTTGGTCACCAGTTCATGAAAACGGTCCGCGCCGACAGGAGCCCACTCACGGTTCACTTCGACAACGAAATCACCGCCGCTGGTTTCAAACTTTACTTTGTAAACGTCAGGTGCCTGACCGTCCGTTTTTGCTGGCTCATCTGCCGCATTTCCGAATAACGCCATTCCAGCAAGAGCCGCGAAACAGGCGCAAACACATACGATCGACTTCATCAGAACCTCCATTGTAAACATGAAACTACAACCAGATCGGAATGATCAGGATGTTCATCCGTGCGAGCATCATAGCAATTTTGGCCGCAGGCTAAACACTCCAGGCGGCAGTCGTCTGGAACTTTGAGTCCGCCTCGCAATATGTCGACCAGTCGACGCAGGAAAGTTCCGGCCTGTTCTCTATTCTTAAGATGAGTCGCGTGGAATCCGCTATCTTGCGGAAGAAGCGACCGACGGTCGATCCACAATCTTCAGAGCGACTCGCAGCATACCATTCGCTGAGTCAATTTTCACCAATCGAAGTCGAGTCTTGCTGGCCCCGTCGGTTGGCAGGTCGAACTCCATTGGCAACGGTGTTTGTGGCATTTTTTTAGCAATAGAGTCCGCAGCACTTCGAATGATTGGCATCCACGCCGTTCCAGCTTCGACGGTTTTCACATCATTGGTCGAAGCGTCATTCTCCGTTGGGATCGTCAGTGAATCAGTTTCAAACGTGGAAGAGTCATCAACAACGCTTGCAGCCTCCTGAGCATTCTCTCCGACGGTGACGTTGCGAACGGCGATCGTCCACTTGTCGTCAGGAAGACGCTTTCCTTCCATGTTGAACGTTGTTGTCATCCATCCACTGGAAACGCCGACTTTGGGATGAATCTGAAATGTTACGCTCAGCCTAAGGTCTCCTTCCACGAAACGAAGGTCGATTGGATTATCGCGAGCAAACTCCAGAGTAAACAAAGTTGGTTCTGCAACTTCGACCGACCCAATTGCCGAAATAAGCGTTCCAAAGTTCTCTGCTGAGAGTTGCTCCAAAGGTTCGCCATCTTCCGAGCCCAGGTGCAGTTTTTGTAGCTGTGTGTCATTCAGCTTGAGTCCCGCAGGGAAGTACTGACTTACCAGGGATCCAACGGTGCCCTCGGAGAGAAAGACGATAATCTCTTCGCCGTTTCGAAGACTACTCGTTTGCCGCGGAATCTGTACGTCGCTATTGGCGTCAACGGACCGTTCGTCCAGAGCCCAGATCGTGGCGATATCGTCAGTCGATCTGGCAGCCCACTTGAGTCTGTTTCTGCGAAACGTGTCGACGGACTGCTGTTGAATAGCTTTCCATTCACGACCGAGCTTCGCAAAGTCTTCGTCAACGATGCGATCCACTTTAGGAAGAACGTCTCGCGACACATCTTCTGCAACCGCTTGATTGATTTGCGGTGATTTCCTCATGACCTGATTCCATGCCACTCGGTCACCAAACCTGCTCAGCAAAGGCATAGCCGCTCCTGCTGCACTGACGACTCGTTGCGGAGTTTGTGACGCCTGAATCGTGCCATAGCCAGGCTGCGTCAGAAAGGTGGACCCATCGAACCACATGGGTTTTGTAATATCGAAGTGGTGGTTTCCCACGCTGTCGATGAGCGCCTGTCGATTGACGCCCGTTGTCTTACTGACCACATCGCCTGAGTTCAGCAATTCGAATCGAAGCGACTTGCCGTCCGGAACGATGCGCAGGCGAGTTTCGGTGACTGTCGTCTGGGAGCCCGTCACATTCGTATTCATCAAGGATTTGGAAACCGGTTCCTGTTCATTTCGTTGACGAGCAAACCGGTTTTCAAGTACAGAATTGCGAATTGCGACGCCAAAGAATGGTCGCGAAACATCCTGAGAATGTGCATCGCTGGATGACGCAGCGATGAGCGTCAATGACACGAGTGTCATCACGGCCAACCGAAACATCGTTTTTGCAGCCTTCCTGGGACACATGGCATTTCAATTGACTGAAAGAACCATCGGCAAAACCATTGCGAATTCGCAACAAAGACTTCCTCCGGTATTTTGACGTCTCCAGCGACAATTTCTACAACCGTTTTACGGAAGTTGCTGTGCCAGCGGGAATTTCCGGATTCCCTGCAACCCTGTATCCGACAGCACTTGCCCGACCTGAAAAATCGAGCAGCACAGCACTGTGGAATCTCCCCCCAGAAGCTGCCAAAGCGTCAGCCGTCAGGCTCTTATCGGCAACTTAAATTATTTCCCCAGTAGCCAGTTCCTTGACCTCAGCAGTGAAGATTTGAATGTCGCTTTCACGCGAACGTTGCCGAATCATTGATCATTCGTAGTGCATATATCAGAAACGGAGAAAGTTCCGTGTTTGCCGTTTTTTGCGGCCTATGGCAGCGAAAATGGCGTGGAACCGTTGCCCAGTGGTCTCTACACTCACCACGCCGCATCTTTTCATGTCGCTTCGTTCGCCAAGGATCGTCTCATGTTCATGTCACTTCGTAAGCCACTTTTAATTCTTCTCAGTATTCTCGCAATGGGAAGCTCGGCGCTGCAGGCGGATGATGCGGATAAGAAGGATTCGTCGGAAAAAAAACAGACGGCTCGTAAAACGCGAGTCGACTGGGCGGAGATCAAGCTAAAAGGAAGCTATCCGGAAGGTACTCAATTGCCCGGTCTGTTCGGCGATATGATTGAAGGGTTGCCAGCCTGCCTTGATCGATTGCAGCAGGCCGCGAAAGATCGCTCTATCAAGGGCGTTGTGTTGCGAATCGACGGCGTCGAAATCGGCTGGGCTCGATTGAATGAACTTCAAACAGCGATTACCGAAGTTCGAAAATCCGGCAAGCCAGTTTGGGCAATTATGAACGATGCTGGCAACAAAGATTACCTTCTGGCGGCGTCCTGCGATCGAATCCTGATGCCCGAGTCCGGAACGTTGATGCTGACAGGTTTGAGAGCAGAAGTAACATTCTACAAGAACCTGTTCGAGATGCTGGATATCAAGGCCGACATGTTGCGAGTCGGTGCGTTCAAGTCGGCCGCTGAGCCTTACACTCGTACAGAAATGAGCCAAGAGTTCCGGCTTGAGATGGAGTCCATCCTTGACGATTACTACGCCTTGATGGTGACTCAGATTTCTACTGCACGCAAACTGTCAGAAGACGTCGTTAAGGGGATTATTGATCAGGGGCTTGTCTCCGTGTCGAAAGCAAAAGAACTTGGCCTGATCGATGAAGTGGCCTACGAAGATCAGATCGTGACACTGATTGCTGCCGGTGATGATTCAGTGGATGTGCGGATTCGCGACGACTATCGCAAGAAGAAAATGAACACCGAACTGGATCTCTTTTCGCTGATGCAGATTCTGGCTGGCCCCGCTGAGACCGGCAGCACCAGGCCCAGAATTGCTGTTTTGCGATTGGAAGGAGCAATCGTTTCCGGCGGCGATGCGATGAGCCTGTTTTCTGAATCATCGATCAATTCCGACAAGATCGTTCCACTGATTCATAAGCTAACAAAGGATGACAACGTAAAAGCAATCGTACTACGAGTCGACAGCCCTGGCGGCAGTGCTCTGGCCAGTGATCTGATCTGGCGAGCTCTTGAAGCCTCCGGAAAGCCGGTCGTCGCCAGCATGGGTGATACCGCAGCCAGCGGCGGCTACTACATTTCCATGGGTGCCGACAAAATCTTTGCCGAGCCCGGAACACTGACTGGCTCAATCGGCGTTGTTGGCGGAAAAATTGCTTTCGACGGCTTGATGAAGAAAGTGGGAGTCACCACGTCAGTCATTCAACGCGGTAAAAACAGCGGAGTAATGAGCGTGACGGAAGGGTTTTCAGATTCCGAACGCGACGCCATGCAGCAGATGCTGAACAACATTTACGAGCAGTTCACGCAGAAGGCGGCAGCTGGACGAAAGATGGAACATACAACGCTTGAAGCGATGGCTCGTGGTCGAGTCTACACTGGCCGCCAGGCTAAAGAACTGGGTCTCATCGACGAACTCGGAACACTGGCAGATGCCATCGCACATACTCGAAAGCTGGTTGGTGATTCTGACAACAAGCTGGAACTGGAAAGTCTTCCGCATTCGCAGAGCCCACTGGAAATGCTGATGGGAAATGCTCAGCCGGTGCAGCAGCCATTTGACGCGTGGGCCAGCCTTCTACCGGAATCTGCCAGGCCAGCCCTCAAGCACCTGACCGCCCTGCGATTGTTCGCTGATGAGCCAGTGCTGATGATGTTGCCGTTTGATGTGCGAATGGACTGACTCGCGACGCAACGCCAACGAACCTGTCAACCAACCAACCTGTCAACCAACCTGTCAACCAACCAACATGTCCGATGAAACTGCCTCGGCAACTCCAGGGACTTACGGCTGTTTGCTCTCGACGTCGATGTCATGAAGCTCAATAAACTTGTTGAGCTTCGTGATCGACAGAACTTCGCGAACGTCCTTGCTTGGATTGAAAATCTGAACCTTCAGCGCAGGGCTCTCAATTCGAGCGAGCGAGACCAGCAGGCCCAGCATACCGCTGGGGACAAGCCGCACTCCGGTCAGGTCGAATGCGACGATGGAAGATTGATTCTGTTTCAAAAGGTCCGTAATTGCCGCGCGATAGTGAGCCACATTGAACTCTGAAGGAACATCGTTGCCACCGAATCCAAGTACGGTGACCGGACCAGCACTGTAGACTCGCAGCAGCCCGTCGTCGGTCAACGCGTATTGATGAACGAGGGCTTCGGATTCAGAACCGTTCTGGTCGGGACTTTCCATGGCCGTTTTCTTCCTGCGCAGAATGCGTGAGTTTGTATGATCCGCCGTCCTCTTGGGGCCACCGACTCCGGCGGTTCGACAAGCGACAGTCTATCGGGAAACAGCCGATTGCTCCAGAAGTGACCACTATTTCTGATCGTTGGATGTGGAGTTTGTGTGGGCTTTGGTGGAAACTTCATGGGACTCAGATGGACTGAATTCAGGATTCTGGCGGTCCACAGCCCGTGTTCTGGGGTTAAACCTGACAGTTCGTCAGTAAATCTCGTCTTTTTCAAGCCTTGAAGCCTTGAAGCCTGAACACTGATCGAAAGAAGCCGAAGGAATCATCCGATGTACTCAACTCTGTTGTTTTTGGCCATCACTGTACAGCCTGCGGATAATCTGGCCGACGGATTTTTCGCGAAACTTGATCGAAATCACGACGGTACAGTCACGCGAGACGAACTGAGCGAATCTCAGCGCACGTTCTTTGCGCGAGCCCTCCGCGTAGCCGACGGCGATGAAGATGGTGCCTTGACGGCCGAGGAACTTGCCAAAGCCACCTCCGATCCAAAACCCGTCGAGCTGCCCGGCTCAAACATGGCTGGACGGATGGCAAATCTGGACTTTAAGTCATTTGACAGCGACGGCAATGGAGAGCTGACGTTGAGTGAAGTTCCTGCGCCGATGCGTGAACGCTTCGAAAAGATGCTCGATCAGCTCGGGAAGAAAAGCATTCCCATCAGTCAGATTGAAAACTATCTGCGAGGCGAACGACCATCAGAAACAGACAAAGCAAGCGACGATCGCAAGCCGGAAATGAATTCTGATTCGATGATGGCAGACAGTGGTGATCCGGACGAGCGACGTCAGGCACTCATCAAACGTCTCGACGCAAACGGCAATGGTACGATCGAAAAAGACGAACACGCTCGGTTCCCGCAGCTAGCCGCGATGCTGGATCGCAATCGTGACGGCAGAATCTCGAAGGAAGAACTGAAGTCTTCCGCAACTCCAAACGATCCGATGATTCAACCGGCCGAAAGATCTACGGAGAAGGGTAAGGGCCGTTCAGAGTCAAATGGAAAGCGAGCCGAAGACGAGATGTCGGACTCGATGTTTGAACGACTGGATCAAAATTCTGATGGCAAACTGGCGGGTGACGAAATTCCTCGGCGCATGCAGCAGATCATCAAAGCCGCCGACGAGAATAAAGACGGTCGCATCAGCAAATCGGAGTTCGAAGGCGTCCTGAAGCGCAGGAATCAGAAATAGATTTCGAAACTGAGCACCTGACGCACTCAGCGAAAATACCAGCGACTATCGCATCGCAGCTGCGGGAAAGACTCAGCAAAAAGGGGTGTTCGACAACATTGCAACGACGGGAGACACGACACCAGCACCCGGCTCTCGCTCAGTATACTGCAGCAACCGGACGTGACTGAAGACAGGCAACTGAATGGAAATGCTGCGTTCTTGAGTATACTCGCCCTTGGGTTGAAAAAACGCCACATGGTGAAGGCGCCGCCGAGTCGACGACTTCACCAGGTAGGCAGTTTGTCCATCAGTGGTTAGATGGCGTCTGAGATGTAATGGCGGAAGAACTTACGAACGAAGTGATTCGGGCCACCTCGACAGTCTCGACACATACTGTGACATGCTGCAGCGGCATGATGTTGACTCGCAGGTATTCAATAACTTGTTCACAGGTCTCAAACGGCATAATGATCTCGAGTCGCGTCTGATCGAGAGGCTTTAAAACATTGCTCTCGATGTGCCGCCGTCCGACCCCGAAGCAGGGCGTTTCCGTGTAGCCAGTAGCGCCCATGTCCAGAATTTCCTTCATCAGCTTTGATGCCAGATCAGGATTGGTGATAAGCGTCATTCGACGAACGGGGGTCAGCCCCTTCCTTCGCGCAGAATGCACATTGGAGGACACGGGACGAAGTTCATCAAGTCCTTTAAGTTCAAGCTTCAAGCCAGCCTGTTCAAAGTCATGTCCCAGTTCTTCCAGCTTTTCCATCACGCTGGCATCGACCAGTGTTGCTCCTGAAAGATCCACGATCAGATTTCGTTTTTGGACCAGGCCGATGTCCTCAATTTGACGTTTGAAGGGAATCCAATTGCTGAAGATTGCCGACTCTCTCGCCACGATTCGGCTGGTGTTCTCGTTGACGTCTTCAACCTCAAGATACGCTTTGAAGAACGAACGCAGCGGAACACCGTTCGCGACATGAAGAACCATCTTCAATGCGATCCCAGCGGCAACGCCGATCAATAGGTCTGTAGCCAGCACCACTAACAAGGTCACCACGAAAATCAGCAACTGTTCTTTACCGATTCGATACACATTTCGAAACTCGTTCGGATGCGCAAGTCGCGTGCCTGTGTAAACCAGCATTGCGGCCAGAGCAGCGAGGGGGATGCGATGCAGAATCGTAGGAATAAGACCCACGCAGAGCAGCAGGAAAACTCCGTGCCACAGATCGGCGAAACGCGTTTTGGCACCGTTGTCAATGTTTGACCTGCTTCGAACGATCTCGGAGATCATGGGCAAGCCACCCACCATCGCTGCTCCAAGATTGGCGACGCCAACGGCCAGCATATCGCGGTTCATGTTTGTTTTGCGCTTCCATGGATCCAGCAAGTCCACCGCTTTCGCGCTCAGGAGCGACTCCAGGCTTCCGATAATGAAAAACATGCCGATCCATTTCCACGCCTTGAATTGATTCAGGACTGAGAAGTCCGGAAACGCCATTTGTTTGAACATCCCGAAGATCTCGTTTGGCATAGCAACAAGGTACTGCTCGCCGAGCTTGTATTCCTGATGAAACATCTGATATTCGTGGGCCGAGGTCAGATTGAGGCCCATGCCCAGCGGCACGGAAACCAGCAATACGATCAAGTGAGCGGGAATAGGCTTGAAGACAGCAACTCGACTTCGGATTAGTGGCCACAGAAACATAATGAGCAGGCTTACCATGCCGATCAGGGCGATCGCGGGATTAGCGTGCCTGACGAAATCCGGAAGCTGCTTTAGCAGCGACAGGGGTCCTCCTTTAGCCTCGGTGATGCCAAGTGCGACTGGTACTTGTTTCGAAATAATGATCACGCCAATCGCTGCCAGCATGCCATGCACGACGGTACCCGGAAAGAACTCGCCTAGAATGCCCGCCCGAAACAATCCAAACAGGATTTGCAGCACTGCCGCAACGACACTGACAGCCAGCGCGGCCTTGTAGGCCGCCATGTCGGCGTCAGAAAATCCACCCGACATACCATTGCCACCGAAGTCTTCCACGCATCCCAGAACGATAACAATCAACCCCGCCGCGGGGCCTTTAATTGTCATCTCCGAATTGCTGATGCAGGTAGCAATGGCAGCTCCCGCTATTGCGGTGAAAATTCCGGCCAATGGAGGAAACCCCGAGGCCAGCGAGATCCCAACGCACAATGGCAGCGCGATGAGAAAAACCAGCAGGCCCGAAATCATGTCACTTTTCATGTAGCGAATAAATCCATCCGCATTGCCGCGAGGGATTTGATTTCCAGTACTCATATTTTTACTCCCGACCCAATTTGAGTCGTTGTTGATTTGAAAAACAATTGCTATGGTTTAAATGATAATCCAATTAGCACGCACATTCTCGGAATTTCGTAACCGTGGCTGGTACGCACAGTCGGCATGTCCCGTTGCTACCCGGTTCATCGAAAACACCGATCCTAAAATGGATCACCTCGAACAGGTTGCTCGGCAGAGCCTGAACTCAACGCAATCGAACGATGTACTTCAAGCGGCTGATAGTATTGGTTTGTCGCGTGAGGTTTTTCATCAGTGGCTGGCACAATGGGAGGAGAAGTGTCTTCGTCTGCTTCCTGAAGATCCATTACGGCTGGTGGCGTGAAGACTTCCTGGGGACGCCGCAGCTTCATTAAGGCTTCGGCAGCATGATGTCGCGATGCAACGCCTGGCTGTGGCCAAAGGCCAGCACCGAGCACAAGCACAGTCAGCACAAGGACAGCGAAACGCTCTGACGCTCTTGATCGCAACACGACTGATGTCTGCAGGCGACGACCCGTGAAGATTTTGAAATAGGCTCGCATAATCGCGATGCTGTTGAGCGCTGCCGCAACTACAACGGCCAGACCGACCAATGGATACACATCCACCGCGCCTTCGACAAGGAGTTCCATTCCAACGAAACCGATCGTCCCGGGAAAGCCAATGGAGGCTAACCCAGTCAGCAGGAACAGACCAGCCAAAGTGGGAGTGTGTTCATACATTCCATAATAGCGATCGAGTGTAAGACGCCCGATACGCGACTCAATCGATCGCAGTGTCAGACCAAATCCCCCCAGCGACAGGCCGACGGAAATCCAGACGCACAACGCGCCGGTCAGACCGATCGTGGTGACAATTTCCAGTCCCGAAAGCACCAGCGATGCATGACTGAGAAACAGGTAGCAGAAAAAGCGACGAGCATCCTTCTGAATCGTCGCCATGCCGGCGGCATACACGGCTGTGGTCAGCGACAAAACGGCAATACTTTGCATCGCCCACGCCGGCGCGACGGGAAACACCAAATGCATCACCGCGTAGGCTCCTGTCATGGGAGCAACAAACAGCAATGCCGTCCCCAAAGTTGCATGTTCGAAAAGATCGGTCATCCAGGGATGCAAAGGAGCAACACCTGCTCGCAGCAGGACGGCAGCGGTGAGCATAGCTGCCGAAATCAGCGATGCCTGCGGCTGGTCTCCCGAGAAGTCAACAAGGCTCCAGCCAAGAACGAGCAGCACAATGAACAAACCCATGTGAATGGAGAAGATCCGTGTCGAAGCACCTCGCCGACGCAACTCCAGCCATGGAGGAATCACCGCCAGCGACATGAGCAGAATGATGCCCCATGGACTGTGACAACTGAGCGTCGCCAGCACGATGGCTTCTGAGATTAGCGTGGACACGAACGAGAATCGTCCCAGCTTCGTTCGAAGCGTTGAAACCATCGTCATCAGGTAAAGCAGCGCCGTGAGCGGCAACAGTGGAGCATTCAGTTCATCAATCACGAAGACGTTCTCGCGAAAAAACCACTTGATCACATCCCAGTGGTCGTGAGCTTCAAATGAATCGAGATAGCTGAAATCGAGCCATTCCCCAACAGCGCAAAAGAACGTGAGGCCGCCGAAGATCACGGCGATGCGCTGAGCTTCTTCGTTGTCACGCAACAGGCAGCAGACGATCGCGCCAAGGAGTGGCAGCATGATCGAGCATTCAAGCCAGGGAAAATGTAGTTCCGACATTGAGAAGTCTGCGCTGAAAGAGAATCGAATGCGAACGGAGAGTTCAGAGTCAATAGTGACGCTCGAGAACTACGAATCGCCGTTCTGACCGTCTAAGTCGTCAACAGGTTCAATCGACGTCCCCGACAACCACGTTGTCCAGCGGCGTTCCATGCGATCGGACCATTGAAAAATCAGTACGAATGGACGAACGAAATACTCATCAAGGATTGAGTCCAGGTTTCCCCGGTCAAAGGCAAAACGATAAAGGCGAGAGCCCATACTTGGTGAGACTCTGCCCGCTCCGACGGATTGGTCGGGCAGATACTCACCGATTGCATTGATCATCGAGTTGTAGTCCCTCAGCAGCGAAGGAGCGCGAATGAGCTGCAAGGTTCGAAGACACGCGTGCCCGATGATGTGAATCAGCGGGATGTACCGCAGTCCAAAGCCAATCTCCACAACGATGATGCTCACCTGAATCAGCGACGCAAACGCCAGACTGGTCTTCACATCGGATTGAACTTGAGCCGCCATCGCGGCAAAGATCATTGTCGTCAAGCCAAGGCAAACCACTAGAACCTGTAGAGTCAGCGACTCATTCAAAAGCGGACTCACTCGCAAAAGCAGAAACGCACCAAGATGGACCGAAAGAGCCCCGTAGAACACTGCGCTGGAGGGTGTTGGCCCTTCCATGGCTCGCGGAAGCCAGCCGGAAAACGGAACAAGTGCCGACTTTCCAGCGGCTGCGAAAAGCAATAAGCATCCCACGAAAAGTGCCGATCCTTCTTCAAGGACCGCTTGACCATGAGGCCAGTCGCCGCCTTTGCCCGCAATCCCGTCAAAGTCTCCCGAGCCTGACAAGTGATGCAGAGACAGGGCGGCGACAAGAAATGCCGCGTCGGCAATTCGGTAGACGCTCCAGACTCGCATCCCGTTGGCAACGGGCGATCGTCGATCATGATAGAACGCGATCAGCAATGCTGATGACAGTCCAACCAGCTCCCAGCCAAAGAAAAGCGTTTCTATCGTCCCGGCGACGGACGACAGAATCATCCCCAATTGAAAGAACGAGAAGTACATGAAGAAGCGATGAAAGCCTTCCTCACGATGCAGATACTTGCTCGCAAAGGCCCCAATGACTCCGCACAGCACAAACGTCATGATGACGAAGGGAACGCTGAGGCGATCGAAAACAAACTTCATTCGAAAGTGAAAATGATTCGCATGGTTTGGCTCGGCTGGCTCTTGTGACGATGGAGAGGCGACGAGAGCCTCCCCGCCATCGGCATCACCATGCGGTTCTTCGCCGATTACATGCCGATGCGCGTGTGGAATTGGCGATTCGCCGGGCGACTCCGATGTGGGATCGACATGATTGGCCGGTATACTAACCCAGTCCCCGACCTCTACCGGGAAGTTTCGTTCGTTCGTAGCCAGCATCACAGCAAGAATGCACAGCGACGCAATCAGCCCGATCAGGCCCGACGCTTCGGTAAAGCGAGCAATCGTCCGTTCGCTCAGCTTGATGCGAAGCAACGTTGCGATACCCAGGACGGCGAGCAGCAGGACAGGGGCTGCAACGACGATGATTCCAGCGATTGTTAGCATGTGAGGGAACTAGTTTCGGATGTGAAGAAAAGCAGGATTCGAACGCCAACGATCTGTGACCATGGAGGAACGACAGGATCTGCCGTCGCTCCCTGTCGAGCGTACTCAATCGGTCGCCTTTCCAACTTCTGAGGGCGTATTGATCAACGCAAACGGCAAATGATCCCGCCAGCCACGGTACCATTCGAGCGAGGAATCAGCAGAAGGCAGTTCTGAAGTTGTCGGCGTGTAGTCCGCAAATTCTCCGTTGACGAACCTCTGAATCCTGGCGGTGTCCGGATCGAGCACCGCCAATTGCGCCCAGCCGTTGCGACAGATTCGACTGACGATCGGATTCTCGTTCATGATCTGATGCATCGCTTCGGCCGTTGTTTCGACGATGAACAGTAATCGAACCGGCTCATGAATATCGACGCCCTGCCATGGCAAGCCCGTTCGAAGATCGCTTTCCGGTCCATCCATCACACCCAGCAGCGACGTCACGTTGTGAGGCAATTTTGTCCCGGAACCCCAGCCTCGCGAATCGATCGACGAAAGCGTGTAAAGCAAGTTGATCCCTTCGCAAACGGGGATGACAGCTCCCAGAATTCTCGCAAGAATCATGTTCTTCTCAGTGTCCTGAGATTTGTCATACGACATCAGGAAGGAGCGTCGATCCAGATAGAGTCCCCGAATCCTGCTGCGTCGACCAACAAAGCAAATTGCATTGGTGCAGTTACCGTATTCCGGTCGCGTCTGGGCGAGGTCTTCGGCTCGTTCCTGTACGTGCAGCAGCGACTCGTTGGCGGAAAGATCCAGCCGCGCCGATTCAAATCGGCGGCATCGTTCGTGAGCGTTCCGTTCCGCAACGCGACTAAAAAGATCCCGAGCCAGTCGCAACGAACGCACATGCGACGTTGGCAGCAACTCTAAATCGAAAAAGCTGATTTCCTCGGAAGCCGTGTTATGCAACCCACCAACAAAATGCGTTTCTTCGGGAATGACCAGTCCTCGTTCCTTCAACTGTCTGCGAACTCGGACATCATTCAGCATCGCTGCCAGGGCACGAGCGTTCGCGCCGCCCGGGGCGCCCGAGCATGCTCCGCAGTGATAAGCGGATTCATGGGGATTGTTCAGGCAATTGGAACCGTGGCCGAGGAACATCACCAGGCGTGCGAAGTTCGATGTCAATCCGATGTCTCTCAGGGATCGCTCTGACATGTTCACCATTTCTGTCAGCGTGAATCCGATGCCTTCGTCCGTCGGTCCCGGTGGTGTGCCTTCTTCCCTTTCCATGCGAAGTCGCGTGACGGCAGGCGGTGCGACAAATCGCCGAGCCGTCTTATGCATCTGCGCAGTGAGTCGCGGGAAGAGGATTCGACCAAGAAGTGGAATAGTTGCGAGCGGGCCAAGAAGCGCGGTCAGCAAAGCGCCGCTGAGCGAGCTGCGAGTACCGGATTCAAACCGGTGTGATGCCGTGCCAAGAAACTTTCTCGCTTTCGCTCTCTGACGATGCGAATCTTCAAGCGAGTACACAACATCCTCGACGATCCAGTTCTGCGGTTTAATCACGATCGGACAGAGTGCCGTAAAGTGGGCTTCCGCAGCTCCTCGAAAGTACATGGGAACGCAGAAGAACCCAGCGTTGCCGAATGTTTCGACGTCGGGGCCAACTTCTTCCAGATGCCGCCGAAATGATTCCTCGCGAGCATCAATACACGTCACAATCTGAAGCTGCGGCGCGGATGGCTTCGTGGGGGGCATCGACACTCGAATACTGACCGCATCGAGCGCTCGTTTTGCCAGTTGGCGTTCGAATGCAAAGTGAAAGACCCGTCGACGTTCAAACTCCGAAAACGTGTCGACCTCCGTCATCAGCTCGGTCCAGGCCGTCGCTGGCAATTCGGCAATCGTTCGCGGTGTCCAGCCGTGGATCTGGGCGAGTTGCAGAATCAGGAACGCTCGCTGCTCATCACTTGAAACACCATTCGCCGCATGAAGTGACCTGATGAGAACGCTGCGCAGTTGAACAATCGGTGCTGTGAAGCCGATGGTTTCCTTCGCCACACTGGCCAGCGCAAGACGATCAAGGATCAGCCGCAAGGCAATAAACTCATAAAACGTGCCCGGCGGAGAGTATCGGTAGACTCGATCCGGGCGGACTTCCGTTTGCCAGATCATCGCCCCCCAGCCTCTCAATGAAAGGATTGCGTTCTGAAGATACTCTCGGCGTTCGTCAGGTTGCACTCCCAGCTCTTTCAAGGACGCCGCGATGCTCTGAAGTGCGTTCATAGATGAAGACTGCAGCTTCTTGAGTTCTTCGGCAAGTGGCTTCATCCATCGCTGACCTCCGATACCGCCTGATTGAAACAACGCACTGAAAGAAGCCAGAAATCCTGCGTCGCGGTCCGGCAGACGCCATTGAGCGTAACCCTGGTCCAGGTAGGCCGCGCAGAATCGGATAAGGACTCCATGAACAAGCAGGTCGCTATCTTCCGCCGTGACGTCCAACAACAGATCGCGATGGCGAACTTCCCGATGGGCTGGCGGACGCGGTGGCGGTGTCGCCGGCATTCGTTGCTTCGCGAGTTTCCAAACCAGGCTGAGGCAAACTTGCTCCCATGTGTCTTCGGACCAGCTTTCAATCGTCCGGCGTCCAAAGTGTGTAAGCACTTCCTGAACCAGCGAGGAGAAATCCGTCGAACCTTCTGGCCGATGGTTGTCAGATGGCGAACGAAGGTCTCGCATGATCCAATGTTGAGTCTCCTCAAGCAGGCGATCGCGAACCTCATGAGTCATCTCGGGCCGAAATCGTCGCAGGGAATCAGATTCGGCAATCATCCAACGAAGTTCGTTTTCGTTCCCCGGCGTCAGCGAAAATTGCAGCATGCTGAGACAGAGGTCTTCTCGCCGAACGAGACCGCCGACCTTTATGTCGCCCTGAAACCCCGGTTCTTCCTGCAGAACCTCGCGAAGATCATCGCTTGAAATTCGACCGCGTGCCAACTTCTGTCGATAGCGATTCTCCGCCAGGAATGGCTCACAACCATAAACCCCAGAGACCTGTCGCAGCGCTGCAACGAACGGCTGATTCTCCATGCCCTGCAGTGGATTGAGGAACGCAAAGGCCGTAATCGGGCCCTGAGATGGAAGCAGCTCCGCCAGTTCGCGAATCTCGGCCTCGATCATCGAATCTTCGTTGGTAAGGTCTGAAATAGCCTGTCCAATTCTCGTCTCTGTAGTCGACACAAGGTCCCTTTCGTGGGAATGTCATCGAAGCGGTCTTGAACAGCGCACTTTCTCCGCACAACTGTGCCTGAAAGTGTAGTCATGCGCAGAAACACCCCGGCGAGTAATTAGGGGGTATCCCGCTAGCGTAGCGGGCGCGTTTTCGGGGCCGAAGGAACCACTAATCGCTGCTGCTAAATCACAACCAGCCGACTGATCGCGCGAACTCAGAACACGATCGACTGTTGGAGTTGCTTAAACCTCAGATGGAGGGGGGCGACATCCCTGGGCATCAATGATGGAATTGCAGGAAAACGGCCTACATGTCACAAGATGGCGGCCAATGGGCAACAGCGGTGGAATGAAGCCCGGAATCTGCAACAGGAATAGTTCCGTTTCTTCCAGTTCCGACTCAAAGGGCAACAACGAGTCGTTTAGGTCCGACTTTTCGGACTCCATTCGCATTTCACTGGACGCAGCGACATCCCACGGACTGTTTCCCAAAGGAAACACCATCGAAATGCAGAACAGAATCACAAGCCAGAATTTCATTCACCAGAGTCTCCCACATTCGCCAACCGTGTCAAGGTGAATCAGGGGCTTCCTGATGTGTATCAGCTGGCAGTCGGAGCCATAAACCCTCAATATCAGATGAGCTTAGCCCGAAGAATCCGGCTATTCACTCCGGTGCCGAGATTAAAACTGGCGCATCGAACGGGACCACTTTGATCATAGTTTGATTCGTGGCTCGGTGAACTGTTACGCTTCTGAAGTGACTGCAGCACCGTTGTCTGCGTGATGTTTCGTCGGTCGCCAAATTTGGCAAATCCTCAGTTCCACCGCCCGTCCAGATTTCTATTGCAAGTGACTCCCTTGACAGCTGCAGAACAAATATTGCCGACCACAGATGATTTCCCAGCGAAAGATGCGGCTCGGCACGTTTTCAATTCGCTCGGAATGAATGAAGCCGATCGCCCGTCAATTGGAGTCATTCTGGGGTCGGGCCTGGGACCAGCCGCTGATCGTTTGCTGTCGTCGGGAGGCGCGGCGATTTCGTACGGAGAGATCCCGCAGATGCCGCGGCCACATGTCGCTGGGCATGCAGGAAGACTCGTGATAGGCCAGATTCTTGGGGTTTCTGTTGCAATGTTGCAAGGGCGAGTCCACTACTATGAAGGACATTCCCCTTCAGCCATCGTGTATGGAACTCGGTTGTTATGCCACCTTGGGGTCAAGTCGCTGATCGTCACCAATGCCGCCGGTGGGATTCGAAAAGGCTTTTCACCGGGCGACCTGATGATCATTAACAGCCACCTGCGGCCACTTGCTGCATCGGGGCTCAATATCGGCACAATGATTGAAGATGAGCGATGCGAGGCGGCGGCCCATCGTCGTCAATGCCTTTGGAGCCACGGCTTGCAACGAAACGCATTAAGTGTGACTACATCTCTCAACGTTCACCAGGGCGTCTACGCAATGATGACGGGGCCAACATACGAGACGCCATCCGAAATCCGAATGCTCCAGAAGTTGGGGGCCGACGCAGTTGGAATGAGCACAGTGCCGGAAGCCATTTTCGCAGCATCACGCGGGATCAACGTACTGGGCGTTTCCTGCATCACCAATGTCGCTGCCGGGCTATCGGAAAAAACGCTGAATCACAGCGAAGTCACGGAGACCGCGTCGTCGATTGAAACCGAATTCGTGAACTGGCTATGGGGTGTTATCCAGGGTATCGCCACAAATCACGATTAAAAGATGCCAAGCTGGTCTTTTGCGTCGTCGGTCATTCGGTCAGGCGTCCAGGGTGGCGACAACGTGATCGTGATGGTGGCTTCATCGACATCGTCGAGTCGTTCCAGTGCCATTTTTGCCTGCTGGACGATCTGCGGACCTGCTGGGCATGCGGGGCTGGTGAGCGTCATTGTGACGAGCACTTTGCGTTCGGTTTGATCGACCGCATAGATCAACCCAAGATCAACAATGTTGACCATGAGTTCCGGGTCAATGACTTGCTTCAGGGCTTCGATGAGTTCGGTGTCTGTGGCCATTGGCTTCTGGTTTTCAGCTTTTGGATTTCAAATGTGAGATTTCAGATTCTGCGAACCGCCGCTGTGAGCTTGTTTGGTCTAGCCGGCCCAAACAGACCCGTCACGGATCTCCGTCTTGAAGACTCGGATTGCATCAGTCGCCGGCATGCACATTGCCTTACCAGTCTTGAGATCAAATCGAGCCGAATGCCGAGGACAGATGATGGAACAATCCTGAAGCAATCCGTCCGTCAGCGGTTGGCCGTCGTGAGAACAGACATCTTCGATGATAAAGTATTGGTCTTCTATACGAATGACAAGACACGGCAGGTCGTCAACGTAGACGGTGCGGCGCTCGCCGGACTTTAGTTCGTCAGTACCTATCACACGTTCCATGTTCTCAACTTGCTCTCTGTAATCGTCAGCAGTTTTCGGCTCGAAAAACCATGGCCGCGAGTATCGCAGAACCACGCCACGAAACACTTTCGCATGCGACTTGTCGTTAAACGATCGGATTAAACGACAATGGATTCAATGCCTAATTTGCTCTGAACCGTCCGGCTAAGAGTTTCTCGAACGACTTCGACCGGGATGCGATCGTAAACTTTCTGGAAGAAACCTTCCACGATCATGTGCATCGCTTCATGCCGGTGAATCCCGCGACTCATGCAGTAGAAGATCTGTTCCTTGTCGACTCGGCCCGTTGTCGCACCGTGAGTACATCGCACGTCGTCGGCTTCGATTTCGAGACCGGGAATCGAATCACAGCGAGCATCATCGCTGAGCATCAACGCGTCGCTTCGCTGATAGCCGTCGGTTTGCTGGGCCGCCGGATCGACTTTGATCATGCCACGCCAGATGACTCGAGATTCATCGCGAAGCACTTCTTTGTACAGAAGATCGCTGTGAGTTCCCTGAGCTTTATGATGCTGCTGAGTGTAATAGCTGATCTTCTGACGGTCGCTGGCGAACGTCACGCCATTGACTTCGGCAGTGGCAGCTCGACCGTTCAGATTGATGTCCTGATGAATATGCGACAGCTTGCTGCCAAGGCCCACGACCGTCCACTGCAGAGATGCGTTGCTGCCAACGCAGCCAGCCTGATGAGCGAAGTGCCACGACTTCTGATTCCAGTTTTGAAGCTGAACGTATCGCAGATTGGCATCTTTGCCGACGATCAGTTCAACGCAGCCGACATGCAGACCGGCGATGCCTTCAGTAGCCGACGTTGTTTCTTCCAGCAGCGTCGCGCGGGCTCCGTCTTCCAGAATGATGAGCGTGTGGCTGAACTCAGCAACGCCATCCCGACTGTGAGCAATCAAGCTGTGAAGCGGCAGTGCGACTTCGACATTCCGCGGAACATACAACAATGTTCCGCCAGTCCAGAACGCGGCATGCCATGCGGAGAACCGATCGGCATCCGGCTTGACGGCTTGCTTCATGAAGTACTGTTCGAGCAGTTCGCGATGACTGGTGAGCAGTGTCTGAAGTTCTCCGAACAGAACACCCTGAGCTTTGATCTCATCTGAAACTGCAAACTGAGTCACTTGCCCGTTGACGTGAGCGATGGATCCGCCGAATTCTGTCTTGTCGCTGAGCAGCGTTGAGATCGTCGATGCGTCGGCCGCTCCGGATGTCGGTCGAAACTTGCCCGCGTTGAAGACTCTCAGGTCAACTCGCTTGAATTCTTCCGGATCAAGATCCGCCTGCAGCAGCGTCTGATACTGCTCAAACGCCGCTCGTCGAGCATCGGTGATCCAGACGGGCTCAACTCGTGTTGCGAGGAACTGCTCAAAGACTTCAGACGAGAAGCCAATTCGGGAGATATCGATGGTTGCTGATGACATGATAATTCAATTTTCCTGAAGGAAAGATCGCCCACAACTATTCAAGGTTGGCTGCATCCATCGTTCCTTCTGCCGCTCTCACGACACGATAAACCGTGATGTAGTTTTCCTGAACTCGGAAGATCGCCCTGAAACTCTTTCGTTTTCCAAGCCCCACAAGAGCATCCCGCAATTCGAACGGAAAGATCTCATTCTCGGCCGACAGACCGTAACTCAACGGGGAATTGGCAATTGCCTCAATCTGATCATAAACGCAGTAGAACCATTCTTCGGCTTGACTTCGACTATGATAAGAAGACCACCACTCGGCGTTTCGCTGAATATCCAGCGTTGCTCGAGTTGAGATCTGCACTTTCATGTCTGCTGCCGAGCCCTGAAACCAAGCTCTCGACGAACCCTTTCCATAGCCTCATCCAAAGGTACGACTCGGCCAGCCTGAACGTCAGCAATCCCTTCTCGAATCAGCTCAATATTCTTCTGGAATTCCAATGCCGCCATCGCTGCATCATGTGTCGTTTGATCCACCACCACAAAACGCCGATCGAATCCAGGCACATCCACAGAAATAGGTTCGCCCTTCGACGCTTTCAGTGCTTCGGCAACTTCTTCGCTGAGCTTCACCATATCGATACTCCCGGACAAGGCGGCG
>JANMEV010000478.1:0-13983 GCA_031377305.1 Planctomycetota bacterium
CGCCGAGGTCAGGCAAAGGTTATGACGACGACTTCTACTGGTATGACTCACGTTGAATTCAGCATTCCGGCTCGCGGTTTGATTGGTATGAGAACGAAGATGCTGAATGCGACTCGCGGCGAAGCGATTATGCATCATCGATTTGAGGACTACCGAAAGATCGAAGGTGACATTCCTCATCGCCAGAACGGTGTGTTGATTTCCCAGGATAACGGCAAGGCGATTGCCTATGCTCTCTGGAAGCTTCAGGAACGAGCCGACTTGTTTGTTCGTCCCGGCGAAGATGTTTACGACGGCATGATCATTGGCGAAAATGCTCGCGACAACGATATGGTTGTTAATCCAATTCGCGAAAAGAAGCTGACGAATATTCGATCGGCGGGTGCTGAAGATGCCATGCTGCTGCGTCCTCCACGCGAACTGACTCTGGAGCTGGCTCTGGAGTACATTGAATGGGACGAATATGTTGAAGTCACTCCACAGGTCATTCGTCTTCGAAAGGTGATGCTGTCGGAGAGCGAACGTAAGCGGCAACACCGCAGTAAATAAACTGTGGGCGTTACTGATTAAACTGGAAGCCCGGCATTCTTGAAATGCCGGGCTTCTGCTCGTTAAAGGACTGAATAGTCCTGTCTGACTTGCTGAGAAGTAGAGATCACATGAACGCACGACTTCGAATCGCAGTGTTGGGGACAGCAAAGATCGCTCGGTCCGTCATCCCTCATATTCAGGCATCGGCAGGAGCGGAGGTTGTTGCCATCGCAAGTCGCTCTTTGGCGAAGGCTCAGCAATTCGCTGCTGAGCTGAACGTGCTGCGAGCGTTTGGAAGTTACCAGGAGGCCTTGCAATCTTCTGAAGTGGATGCTGTTTACATTCCGCTGCCACCGTCGATGCATTGTGAATGGACTGTTCGTGCGGCTGAGGCAGGCAAGCATGTTCTGTGCGAAAAGCCATTGGGTGTTGCGGCGAATGACGCGACGACAATGATCGAAGCCTGCAGGAAACATAGCGTTGTGCTGTTGGACGGTACCATGTGGTACCACACGGCACGAGCTCGCGAAATGAAACGGCTGGCGAGTGATGGAACTCTTGGTGACCTTCGGCAAGTGACATCGGCCTTTACATTTCCCGCTAATGTACTGGCTGCGGAGAATGTACGGTTCTCGCAAAGTCTTGGTGGTGGCAGCCTTCTGGATGTCGGTTGGTACTGTGTGGGTGTTAGTCTTTGGTTGCTGGATCGTATGCCGGTTCGAGTTTTCGCTGCCGCTGAATGGAAAGGCGGCGTCGACATGAGAATGAACGGATTGATGTGGTTTGCTGAAGGCGAGGTGGCTTCCTTCGAAAGCGGATTCAACGCGATTCGTCGGCGATGGTTGGAGTTAGCTGGATCAAAAGCCGCCTTGGTTTGCGATGACTTTTCACGTCCGTGGAATCCTGAGAAACCGCGATTCTGGATTCATGACGCAGACGGTGTGTCCCATCAGCAGATCGTTGCACATCCGCCAATCGAACGATGCCTCATCGATGCGTTCTGCGAGCTGATTGCGCAGAAGAAGGTTGATCACGAATGGCTCACGCTGTCGCTGCGAACGCAACAGGTTTGCGATGCTCTGATGCGGTCCGCAAAATCAGGTGCCGTTGAGCCGCTTTGAGTCAGTCAGTCAGTCGCTTGTAACGCTGCGCCCCGTCGATGCACTTGTTGGGAATTTTCCGGCAATGCGAAGCAACTTCGAAGCCGACGGGAAGGAAGGAGGCCAACGACAGAAGCAGAAAGAGAACCCTGCTTCAGGATGCCGTTGGCGGTTGATCGTCACTGGCCTGTCAATCACCGTTTTTCAGAGGATCGCGAGGGGTTAGCGGAATTCTTGGGGTGAAATAACCTCGAACCGGAGTCGTCGTTTCTACGCCGTTCTTCCTGTCACGCTTCGCCCGTTTTTCATCGGCGCGCTGTTTTTTTTCTTGTTCTCGTTGACGCTTGGCGAAGGTGTTTTGGTTCTTGGCGATCGGAAGCTCCGAATAAAAGTGGCGTGCCACATCGATAACCGACCGCACAGCCAGATCGGCCACACCTGATCAATATCGACGGCATCAAACAGCATTGTACCGCAGCAAAGACGAATTAGATACGCGCTTGTGAGAATGTTGAAGGGTGTGCTCGCCGACGACTCGGGAGAATTGCTTTCGGAAATTCGAGTGGTGGTCCTGGGCTTTGGCTGAACGGTGTGCATTTCTCCGCGTTTCGTGCTGGTTTGAGTTCGCCTAGCCGACGCCACTGTCGGGTTTTGTTGAGGTATGAGCCCAGGTGGCGAAGTCAGAAATGCATGTTTGAAAACCTTCGATTTGAGTGACTTTTTCCGAATGTCATTGGACTGCGGCCAGAAATTGCAGGCATGCTTCGCAATCTGTCCAACAGCGACCCTGCCGTATTCTTGCCGTCGTCGCTGCATGGAGAGTGGCGGGCTTTTCGCGACAAATTGCGACGGCGTCAGTTGGCATGGGCGCCGTTGCTACGCCATGCTCTCGGATTTTGTTACAAAGCCACGATCGTGAATCCGCGATGAATATCTTGGCTGTCCCATTCGAGATTTGGGCCGGTCAGACGGATTCGTTAATGGCAGTGATTGTAATGTGAGTTGTCCAATCAAATTCGAAGGATCATAAACGTGGCAAAAGCATGGGGTGGTCGGTTTCATCAGGCAACGGATCCACGAGTTGAAGCTTTCACAGAATCCATTAGCTTTGACAA
Source organism: Planctomycetota bacterium (assembly GCA_031377305.1). Taxonomy (GTDB): domain Bacteria; phylum Planctomycetota; class Planctomycetia; order Planctomycetales; family Planctomycetaceae; genus SXXK01. The sequence goes on from JANMEV010000478.1 coordinate 2,747, forward strand.
GCGACTTTTTGCGGTTGATGTTCGAGGCTCAATGGCACATGCGACGATGCTGGCTCATTCCGGGATTATCACAAACGAAGAACGCGATCACATTTGTGCTCATCTGGATCAGATTGGTGAAGAAATTGCAGCCGGGCAGTTTCCTTTCCGCACGGATCTGGAAGACATTCACATGCACATCGAAAACGCGCTGATCGCGAGAATCGGTGATGTGGGTCGAAAGCTGCACACAGGTCGCAGTCGTAATGATCAGGTCGCGACTGATTTGAAGCTCTATACCCGCGATGCTATTGATGAGCTCGACAAGATGCTGGTCGAAATTCAGAGGGCCTTTATAGCCCGATGTGATCAGGATGCAGACGTTGTGCTGCCGGGCTACACACATATGCAGCGAGCCCAGCCGGTTCTAGCATCGCATTACTGGATGGCCTACGCCGAAAAGTTTCAGCGAGACCGTGAACGACTGGCTGACTGTCGCAAGCGAGCCAACGTCAGCCCACTTGGTGCAGCAGCGCTCGCGGGAACTTCACTTCCGATTGACCGACACTTTACGGCAAAGCTGCTTGGCTTCGATTCCGTCGCCGCGAACAGTCTTGACGTCAGCAGCGACCGGGATTTTCTGGTCGAGTTCGTCTTTTGTCTGTCGATGATTGCCGCACACCTGAGCACATGGGCTGAGGAGTGGATTCTTTGGTTCACAACAGAATTCAACTTCATCAAGCTGCCGGATGCGTACACGACGGGGTCTTCCATCATGCCTCAGAAGCGAAATCCGGATGTGTTGGAGTTGATCCGAGGTCGTTCGGCCCGAGTGATGGCGACAGTGCCTCAGCTTTTGATTTTGATCAAGAGCCTTCCAATGGCCTATAACCGTGATCTTCAGGAAGACAAGCTTGCGATGTTCACCGCCTACGATGCGCTGAAGGGTTGCATTGAGCTGGCTCCCGCGATCATCGCAGGTGCCGAACTCAAGCGTGAGCGGATCGAATCGCGGCTGGAAGATGGTTTCCTTGATGCCACCGCATTAATGGAATATTTGATCAAGAAGGGCGTGCCAATGCGAACTGGCCATGAAACGGTTGGCAAACTGGTCGCCCATTGCGAGTTGCATCAGCGCCGATTGGTTGATCTGTCAATGGAAGATCTAAAGGCTGCCTGCCCCCTGATTGACGACGACGTTCGCAACATTCTGGGTGCTCGTAATGCGATGCGAGCCCTTCAAAGCTATGGTTCTGGCGGCGAAGAATCAGTTGCCGCTCGCTTGGCCGAATGGAAGCAGCGGTTGGCTTGACCGAACATTTCAAGTCCCCCCGCCGACATCTTGTCTGCAGCAGCAAAGGTACTCCAAAGGAGTTGAATTTTGAGCGGCAGGTCGCTTGTTCTGGTCGCGTTTCGACCCTCCTCATGTTTGCCCTGTGGCACGCCAGCATGTTTGGCAAGTCATGGTCTTTGGCTGGCACGCTCTTGTCGTGAGCTTGTGATGTCCCGCTCACGCCGTGGTCCTCGCCAACGCAGTCCTCAATTACAATCTTCGTCGAAGCGGATTTCCACGTTTCTTGGCAGTGTTTAAGTGTGGGTTTTTACTTACCTTGTTGCCCGAGAACGTGCTCAATCTTGGAAAAACGTCCATCACCAACGCATTTAAAATGGCGTCCCGCAGCCATTTTGCCCATTCTTTTGAAGTCGCCTCGAATGACTGTGCCTTTTCAATGAGAAACAGAAAATCTGTTTTCTCTGTGTAAGGTTTGACATCGGATCGCGTCTTATGGACTCGATGGAATGATATGACATCAAGGATGAGCGGCGTCCTTCCGTCGTGAGCCTTGTGCTTGAGCTGCTCCTTCCCAGGGGAAACGACCGACGATGTTCTGCAAAGAACATAGCTGGGGGAATCGCCCGAGAGGGAGCACTCATTATGCTTGCGATACCGCGTACCCCACAGAGTTGCCAAACCATCTAAGTTCTGCGTCAACGTGTCGATTTTGTTTAACAAGACTCGCTGCTGTGCGTTTTCCCCAGGTTGCGAACCGGACGCCCTCGCGTTCCGGCGGATAGCGCAAATCGACATTCCTGACCGTGGCATCGCATTAGTCGTTGGCTTCTGATCGGTCGACGAGCTGGTCGCGTTTCTGGAACAACTGTTTCAGTCGATCCCGAGCATAAATCCGAATGACGTTCTTCTTGTATCGAAGACGTCCCTGCTCGTCAAAATCCAGATGCTCGGCAATTTTCGGACTGGCGATGTCCGCGTAAAGCGCGGCGAAGGTCTCCGGATCCACGCCTCGACCTTCCTCAAGATCTCGTTCTGCATCGATTCCGCCGACAGACGTCGCGAAGTAATTCAGACCGCCGAATGCCGAAGTACTTTGACCGCCGGCGACGAACAGATTCGACAGTTCGCGAACGGCCTTGTGTGTCTTCTTGTAGGTTTCCAGAACGTCTTTCGAAATCTCGACAGCGTTCGTTTCGTCCTGAGCCTTCAGCAGTTCGGGTGTCTGCGAAGAAAGAGTTCCATACGCAAACCCCATCGCAAACAAAACCAGTCCACTAGCGATCGCACTTGTTCTTCGCATTTCCAAAACCCTAATGAAGGCAGAAAGCCCTCAACCCAAAGGAGGCTGTCGGCTGGTTGACCCAAAGCCGCATACGCTGTTCGCCAGCTTAAAAGTTGCGCGCACCAAGCGCACATATGACCGAGCAACACACTTGAACGGCTGTCTTCGTGTACACACTGGATTTGGAGGTATACGGCACAAATTCAGCGATAGCAAGCATTTCCCAGACTCCGCCGCAGTTGCCGATTAGAATTTGCTGCCATTTCGGTTCCGACCTGAATTGATCGTCGACGGTTCCCGCTTTGCAGGAGACAGCCCGGAGGTTCTGAAAGGCCCCCGCGTTGTCTGAACCACGTCCGACGAGCCGGACCGAACCAATTCGGCATCTGCCGCATTTTGGGACTATCAGCCGGAACTCATCAGTACCTTCTGAGTTATGCATGCATAAACCGGCTGTTGCCGCACTGCAGATGAACCGAACATGGCGAAAGCGAGCTAAGCGGCTCGACGATCCTGAACGGTGGTTGTTGGTGCAGGTCGTGCAGCGTTCATTGGCATCGTAAATGTTTGCGACTTCTTCTGGCCAGCGGGGCCAAGTCGGTAGCTTAGCGTAGCGACCAATCCGCAAACTGCGATTGCCAAAAAACAACCGAACACTGCCAACTGATCGTCTGAAAACATGCTAAGTAAGTTCATGGGACCCTCCGCCTTGCTCTGTCAAAACTGCCATCAGTGATGGCTTTGCCAAACCGGCAATTCCTGCCTCAATCATTTTCGGCCGAATGATGGGGCTGCCTTCAGGACGGCTTTGTCTTCGAGTTCCGGTTCTCACGGCTGCCCAGTCGGCCTCAGTATATTTTCCGGAACCGGAATTTGGGCGATCTGTTGTATGGCACCGAAGATCCGGAAAACCCGCAGTCCCTATGGTAATTCAGGAAACGATTGACGGCGGTGACGGAAGTGTCGATCGAAACCGACCCTGATCTTTGAATCGAACGGAACTGCTATGCCGTGAATGACGATGTCTGAGAAGGGGCGATCTCTGAGGATGACCGTTGGACGGCATCTCAGCGTACATTTCGCCGGGCATCCAACGGGGCGGAAATGTCTAACATGGGGTGTCGTTACTTGTTTTTGTTGTTACGAGGTGTTGGATGGACCGACGCACGAGTTCGCTGAACCAGGAAAGCCAACGTAATTCCAAACTCGCGAATTCGTCAGGCGGGCACTCTGTTGACCATCGCTCCCCAAGTCACTTGGCCTTTCGCATTCCGGGCTTCGTGATGCTGTTGTTGGCCTTTGCGATGGTGACCGGATGCGCGGATCAAAAGAAGCAGGCGGAAGGATTGGTACGCGTTGCGTTGGAGCACCGTGATGCCAATCAGCATTCGGAAGCCATTCAGGTCCTGAATCGCGCTGTGGCTCTTGATTCACAGTTGGGCGAAGCGTGGTATCTCCGTGGGCTCAGCCATGCTGCATTAAAGCATACCAAAGAATCGGTCGCTGACTTCACCATGGCTGTTCGACACAATCCAGACTGGTCCGAAGCATGGCTGGCACTTGGCATTGCTCAGCGAACAATGGGCGAATCGGCGCTGGCTATCAAGTCGTTTTCGGAAGCCATTCGAGGCAATTCACGGCTCACAGCGGCGTGGTTCGATCGAGCCTGTGCTTATGCCGAAATGCGTGAAGATGCTAGATCACTTTCGGACTTGAACTCCACGTTGAAGCTTGCGCCAGACCATGATGAAGCTCTTGCGATGCGTGCGAAAGCAATTGCTTCGTCTTTGCCCGATGAAGCAATCTTCGATCTGAACAGCGTGTTGAGTCGCAACAAAGAGAACTCTGATGCCTGGCTGCTGCGAGGTCTTTGCTGGGCAAGAACTGGCGATTCGGACCGGTCTCTGGCTGACTTGAATATGGCCTGTCGATTGCGATCGGACGACTATCGACCGTGGTTGGAGCGAGGTCGCGTCTTGAGAAAGATCGGTCGCATGGAAGATGCGATCAGTGATCTGTCAGTAGCCGCGCAACTCGGTCCTTCCGTCGCTGATGGTCACTACGAACTTGCGATGGCGTTTGATGCCTCCGGCAACTCGAAGGCTGCTGAAGCCAATTTGGCGCAGGCAATAGCTCTGGATCCGACTCACGCTGCAGCTCGGGTTGCTGCCGCTGGAAAGTCGGCTTTGCGCGGCGAACATGAAGCGGCACTTAATCACCTTCAGCAGATTCTTGAAAAGAACGTCAGTCATCACAGCGATTTGGCATTGGCAAATCGTGTGCGGGTTGAGCGTTCACGTTCACTCAATGCGACCGGGCATCATGACGAGGCGTTGCAGGAACTGGCGGCCGTGTTGGAACAATCACCGTCGGATCCCGTTGCACTGGAGTTGCGGGCTGGAATTCTGAAGTCTCTGAATCGATCTGATGAGGCAATGGCCGACTACACGCGGTTGATTTCGCTCGGTTCGTCGTCAGCTCCGTTCCTGCTTCAACGCGGAAGTCTGCATGTTGCAGCGGGACGATGGGAAAGTGCGTTGACTGATCTCTCGGCCGCTCTTGAACAGTCGCCACTGTCGACGGAAGCTCTTGCCGCGCGAGCGAGCGTCTATGCTCATGAAGGGCAGGATGCCCTGGCGATCGCGGACTTAACATCGGCATTGTCGCTAGAGCCAAATCGCACGCAGTATCTGCGTCAGCGAGCCGAGTTGTTCGACCAGCTGGGGGAGTCGATTGCTGCGATGACCGACTGGCAGCGAGTCTGCGAACTGGCTCCGGAAGATGAAGAAACGGTGCTTATGGTTGTGGAAAAGTTGCGAGACGAACACAGCCTTCCCAAAGCTATTTCGCTGGTTGACCGCATTTGCAGTCTCAAGGGCGAAGCACTTTCATCATCCTTGCTTGTGCTAAGGGGCGATCTTCGTCTGCAAAATGGAGACACCGATGGAGCCGGGCAGGACCTGGAGGCCCTTTCATCGACCGACGCGGTTTTGCCAGAGTCCGAATTTCTTCGAGCAAAACTGGCAGTCGCGATGCAGCAGGACCCTGCGGCTGTTGAAGCACTGAATCGCATTTCTGATGACTCGCTGACTGCTGAAATGTACCAACTTCGATCGGCCGCATTGACTCGCCTTGGGCACCCGGCTGAAGCCGTTGATGACTGTTCCAGACTGTTGGAGCTTCAGCCGAACAACGTGTCCGCTCGACAGGCACGAGCATTGCTTTTCGCTGACCTCCACGACTGGAAGAATGCCCTCGCCGATGCCGATGCCGTTGTTGAGAAGGACCAGACGGCCTCAGACGCATTGCGAGTTCGAGGCGTGAGCCTGTTTCATCTGCGACGCTTTCGAGATGCGATCGAGGACCTGGAGCATCCGGAGGTTCGAATTCGAGACACGGCAAGCCTACGATGGATGCGTTGCCAGTGTTACTCAGAACTGGATCAGAAGTTTCGCGCTCGGGAAGAATTGAACGCGCTGATCGAGTTGGCTCCGGATCACGAACAGGCTCGGACGCTGCGTGCAAAGCTTGCTGAAAAACAGGGAGAATTTGATGTGGCTATTGACGACCTGTCGTCTGTGGTCGCTCGGCATCCGGACGACGCGGAGGCACTTTTGCAGCGAGGCTTGCTGTATCATCGCCGAGCTCGTTTCGAAGATGCCGTGGGCGATTTTTCTCGGATTCTCGCTTTGCAGCCAGAGTCTGCAGAGGTCTACTACCGACGAGGTCTGGCGCGCCATCAGTTGCGTCAAACTGAGCCAGCGATTTCCGATCTCGACGAGTGTCTCAAGCGAACTCCCGCGTTTGCGGACGCGATTTATGTCAAAGGGAACATTGCTGCCAGCCAGGGCAACATCGAACAAGCGTTGTCGCTCTATCAGAAGACCGTTGAGATCGCTCCCGGCCATGCTGCGGCGTGGTACAACCGAGGGAATCTGCTGTTCAACGAGTCGAAGCTTGAAAAGGCGATCGAATGCTGGACGAAAGCCGTGGAGCTGCATCCGAACTTGTTCCGAGCTTACAACAATCGCGCAGCGGCGTACGTGAAGCTCGAACGGTTTGAAGACGCGGTCGTCGACTATGAAAAGGCCATCGAGCTAAGCCCCGGGTTTGCTCGTGCGTGGGAAAACTTTGCGTGGTTGCTGGCGACTAGTGATGACCCCGCAATTCGTGACACGACGCGTGCTGTCTTTATGGCAAAAAAGGCCTGTGATCTGACCAACGAAAAGGACTGGGCCTGCCTCAGCACTCTGGCCGCCGCGTATGCAGAAGCTGGCGATATGGAACAGGCGGCCAACTGGGCGAAGAAGTCCAAAAACGTCGCTCCCGAAGACCAACAGTCTGAGCTTGAGAAACTCGTCAAGACCTACGAAAGCCAGCGAATCACGAAACGAAATACATCGACCGCCACTCGCGATCGCGCTGAGAAGCGTCAGTAGAGCCTGGACGGTGGCAAACAGCCCCATCGCAATTTACGGTCGACTGATCAAGAGATCCCGTTTCTCGTTGGCAGGGACGGGATTACGGTTTCAACGGTTTTTGGATGTCGTTTGTTTCTTTGACATCATGGGCCGAATGCCGCTCAAGATGTTCGGCAATTGCACCAGCCATTTCCTGAGCGATGCGTTTACGGAAGGCCTTTTTACGATAGTCGACTCCCAGTTCCAATTGTACTGAGTCAATCCCGTCCGGCCGATGGCTTCCATAGGTTCGGACGATGTATCCTCCAGTGAAGCCAGCTTGCTCCTTGCCATCAAACGGATCAGGATGCACCTTCCAGCCGTGATTCCTGAGGCGGCCGAGAAGTGAGTCGGGACCGTGATGTGCCAATTCGCCAAAGCTCGACCGAAGGCCGGAAACCGTCATTCCGTTATTGGTTCCGCGATAGACGGTTGAAGCTGAGGAACCTTGCCCATGAATGTCCACCAGAAGGCTCGTCGTGTGCAACTCCCGGATTGTCGCGACGGCGTCTTTCAGGGCTGCATGATACTGATCGTATAATACTCTCGCACGGGGATCTTCGACACCGATCTCCGATGGCCGATTGAAATCGATGTATCGCCGATGAACTCGGGAGATGACGAATGATGGCTGGCCGTTCATCCGTTCGGCCAGTTGCCGAACGACTTCAAGTGCCAACTCCTCAGTGCCGCCGTCGCGAGCAACTCGAAACCCGGCGGGGCCAGACTCCAGACCTTCACCCTTGCGAGGCTTCACGGAAGGAAACTCAAGAGCCCCTCCGTGCGGCGCGGAAATTATGATCGGCAAACTGCCTCGCTGGAAGACGATTAGATCAGAGTCCTCCTGAGCATTGATGACTGTCAGACAACCTCTGCCAACCATCATCGCAACGAGCACTACTCTGAGAACTCGGATTTCCATTTGAACGCTCTTTCCTGAGTCAAGCTGAAGTTTTGGCGGGCAGTCCAAATGACCAGCTACTCTTTAGGCGAAGTCGTTGACTGATAGTACTCTTTCCCCCATGTTTGCTGATTGAAATTCGCAGACGCACCTCGTGGAATGGTGATCGTCGTCCACTGATCTCCAGCAAGGACTCGAGCAATCATGACGATCTGGCCGATATGATAGGCACAATGCGCCAGGGAGCGCTGAACGGCGAGCGGTACCGTATGACGTTCGCCTCGAATCGTGACGATCGTTGCAACGTCCCCAGACGACAGTGATGTCACCGAGTCGAACAGCCGTTGCCATCCGGAGTCCCAGTAGGCCATCAGTGCCTCTCGATCGGTGAAGGTGTCCAGAAACTCGTCGTCACGGTTTCGCCAGGGTTTCTCACCGTCGGTTGTCAGGAAGTCGGTCCATCTTGACAGCAGGTTTCCTGCCACGTGCTTCATGATCACCGCGATGCAATTGGTGTTCGGATCGAGTGAAACATGCAACTTGTCATCCGCCAATTGGGCGACCGCTTTGTCGGCCCATACTTTATTGCACCGAAACACCGACACCGCCCCATCGACGAAGGCATTGCAGATGCCGCTGGATGACGGTGCGATATTGCTCATCTGGTCACCTTGCTGCGAATGAAAATTGGGAAGAAGCGGAGGTTTCAGTAACGGCTCTTTGGTTCCGGACTACCAAATGAAACGGAGGGCGGCATTGATCGCCGAGCACGCTGGAAACATTTCAACGCGTCCAGCAACCGCTATTTGAAGTTGTGAATTTATAGCCACAAAATACACTGGTTCCACTGTTTGCCTGCTCGAACGAGTTCGCAATAGCAGACAGGGTGTTGTACCATGCGGTGCGTTTTTTATTGCGGGCGGCAAAGTACTTTTTAACTTCAAGCAGTAGAATGACCTCGATCGACGAAATTCTGGTTCAATGCGAATCTCGAATTGGCTACCAGTTCCAGAATCGCCCGTTGTTGCGCAGATGTCTGACTCATAGCTCCTCCGCTGAGACTCGATTGGATTCCAACGAGCGACTGGAGTTCCTGGGTGACGCTGTTCTGGGGCTGATCATTTGCGAGTATTTGTTTCAGCTCTATCCGGATCAGCGAGAAGGACAGTTGACTCAGATGAAGTCGTTTCTTGTGAGCCGACAGACCTGTGCGCGAGTCGCTCGGCTGCTGGATCTGGAACCGATGATCCTCGTGGGGCGAGGCCTTCAAACGATTCCGGAATCGATCCTGTCGGCGGTGGTCGAGTCTCTCATCGCAGGTGTCTATTTTGACGGTGGTCTGGAGGCAGCGCGGCAGTTTATTCTCAATGGGTTTCGCGAGGAGCTGACGCTGTGCGGTCCTGTGGATACAGAGAATTTCAAAAGCCAGCTTCAGGAGTACACTCAGCGAGAACTTGGGAAGACACCCGAGTATCTGGTGGTGGAAGAAACAGGTCCGGATCACGCTCGTGAGTTCAGTATCTCGGCTCGCATTGGCGACGCGACTTACGACATTGGTCGAGGACGCAGCAAGAAAGAAGCTGAGCAGCAGGCGGCTCGGAATGCCGTTTTGTGTTTGCTGCGAGTGAAGTCCTTTGATGCTCCTGCAAGGCCATTGGAAGACAGGGATGACGACGTTGTCGTCGAGTCGCCGGAATCGGAATGTGGTGAAGGTGAGCCGAACAAGGCCGATCGGATGACAACTGCTCAACTACGGGAACCGGCGGGTCGACAGTTGGGGTCTGAACATGCTTTTGGCGTCGGCTGTGATCTCAACGCAGTTGATGAGCCGGGAATGGGCAATTGTCAGGTCAAAGCCGATAACGGTTCTAAAGAGACTTGTTGACCGTCGATTCATGTTATTCTCTCGGTCACAGGAAACCAGTTGAACGAGCTGTTTTGTAGAGCCGAATGCCCTCAAACTCCGCCAGTAACTGTTGCTGACCCCCATTGTTGAGTCGGCTCCATCGCCAGCGTTCTTGTTGCCTGTTGAAGAAGTTGTTCATGAAGATCATCGAAACCGAAATCCTCTTTCGTCCTGATTCCGCGGCGCTGCGTTTCCTTCCGGAAGGTCCCTATTCATTACAGGGCGGGAAGGTGAGTTGGATCGGTATTCAGCACGGCGCAGATTCCACAAGCGGCTCGATCAATTTGCTGGATGTCAATCAACTCGCCAATGAAAGCTTTCCTTTATCGGGCCGTCCGGGGTTTGCATTTCCCACGGATCGCGACGGCGTCTTTGTGACGGGCGTCGAACGCAGCGTTGGTTTGTTTGATTTGAGCAACGGCCAATGGACTCCGTTTGTCGAAAACGTCGAGTCCGGAGTCAGCAACACCATCATCAACGACGCCGTTGTGTTTGAAGGTAATCTCATCTTCGGGTGCAAGGAACTCGAATTCAAAACGAAGAAAGCAGGGCTTTATCTTTGGCGGCGTCGGGACGGGAAAACTATCAGGCTGCGAGACGATCAGATCTGCTCGAACGGAAAAGCGGTCATTCGAAATCACAGCGGTTCGTTGACTCTGTACGATATCGATTCCTGCACAAAGCAGATCGTTCGACGCGACCTTGATATCGAAAACGGAACTGTTGCTGAACTTCAGGTCGTCGTTGACCTGACTTCGGATGATGTTTTCCCCGACGGCATGATTTTGACTCCTGATCACAAGAGTCTGATTGTGGCACTGTACGATCCTGGCGATCCAAACTTTGGCGCCGCACGGCAGTATTCATTGGCAAACGGTCAATTGGAGGCCATTTGGACGTGTGCTGGATCTCCGCGAGTCACTTGCCCTCAGCTAGTGGAGCACGAAGGTCGAGTGCGATTGTTGCTGACAACGGCGGTGGAGCATATGCCGGCCGAGCAATTGGCAAAGCATCCCAATGCGGGTTGTCTTTTCATCGGCGATACGTCTTTCGATTCCATCGGCGATCAGCCTTTTTTTTGCTGCCCATGAGGCGACAACGGGGACTCATCAAGCTCGGCAGTGGGAACGAAGGGGCGACAATCGACGGAGTAAGCCACTTTCGGGATTGTTGATCGTTAAGATTTTGGTCCGGTTCAACGGACAATCCAATTTGGGTGGGAGTGAATTCAATGCGTCTGGAAGGTCACGAGCAAAGTTCGAATGTGGAAGATCGTCGAGGTCGTCGGGGGCCTGCGGTTGCGGGTGGAGGCGGGTTGATCGTCATCCTGATCATGCTGGCGCTCAAATTCATGAACGCGCCCCCAGCCGTGCAGCAAATTGCTGGACAACTCGCTCAGGGAGTGCAGCAGCGTG
>JANMEV010000513.1:0-3467 GCA_031377305.1 Planctomycetota bacterium
CAGCCACTGGTGCAAGTGATATTAGTAAGTCTACTCCTTCCTCAACTGTGATCAAAGGCAAGTCTCTATCAAGTATAGCTCCGACTCCAAAAAAGATAATTGTGGGCCTACCAAAAGCGAAAGCACCACCAAAATCTGCCCTAGCAATAGCAGGCATTGGACAGCCGAAAACTGCCGTTAAAAAGAAGTCGTTAGTGACATCCGCCATATTAAAACCAAAACAAGAAAGGACGCTTGATCAAGCAACACTATCGATAAACGCACACGGAATCCCACCTTGCCCGGCGGCGTCCATGTAGGCGGTGACAAAAAATGGTCGGAGATTCTTTCATACCGAATCGCACTGGACGATGAACGAAAGACCAACGCAGCCTACATGGACGCCGCCGGGCAAGGTGGGATTCCGTGTGCGTTTATCGTTGGCAAGTCTTCCAGGATTGAATGGATTGGTCATCCAATGGGAATCGATAACCCGTTGAAGCAGGTTGTGGATGGAACGTGGGACTCCGACGCCATGCGGACAAAGTTGAAACTCGGCCCGCAGTTGGATGCCGCTGCCGGAGCTGGCGACTTCAAGAAAGCACTCGCATTGCTCGAACCCGTGATCAAGAAGTTTCCATCAAATAATGAGTTCCAGATGATCCAGTTTCGTCTATTCCACGCCGCTGAGATGGTGGCCGAAATGAATAAGTCAGCGGCAGAGTTAGTGAAATCCTCCAACGACGATGCTCGACAACTCAACGAGATCGCGGGGCTTATGGCCGAGAATCCAGATTTTGAGGGTGTCAATTTGGATGTCGCGTTCGCCGCCTCTCGCCGCGCATTGGAGCTGACCGAGGACAAGGATTTGTTGAGCATTGCAACCAACGCCCTCGTTCATTTTCGCCGAGGAGAAATCGAAGAGGCGGTTGCTCAACAGAAGAAAGCTTTAGAGATTGCAGAGAATCCAAGACACAAGCAGCAACTGCAGGAGAGCCTGACAAAATATGAATCTGCACTGAAGCCTGCGTCCAGCGCTGCTGGTGAGTCGAAGGATGCCGCGGCGAGTTCAACGGGAACGCCAGCACCTGCCGCTGACTCGGCACCAGCGGATGGCGGGACTGCGGCGCCGAAGTAGGCAATCAAATTGGCCGTGAGGCAATGGGCATGTCTTGGCAATGGGCATGTCGTGGCAATGGGCATGTCATGCCCATCGGCATGTCGCCCAGCACGTCATTTTTTAGGCTTCTTTTTCGCGGCATTGCTTTTTGTGGCCGACGAACTCCTTACTGCTTTCGAAGACCGTTTTGTGTCTGCTGCGGACTTGCCAGCCATGGGCGTGTCAGCCTTGGTGATGGTTTTCTTTGATGCCGGTTTTGCCTTTGCCGTTGATTTGGCTCCGGCCGATCTGGCCTGCAGACTGCGTTCGTAGTATTCAATGTACCCAGCCGCGCTGATGCGTTTGATTGATTCGCCGATTGCATCAATCGCCACGTTTTCGAGTTTTCGAAAGCGAATGCAGCTCTTGCCCATATCGAGTTTTTTGCCCGTTTTCAGCCATGCGTCAGTGAATCGCTTCTTTTCCGCTTCGTCGCCGTAGACGCACATCAAGTACACAGCCATGTGATTCTTTTGCGAAGCCAAGGCCGCGAAAGTCAAAGGCTGTTTGGGATCGCAGTGGTATCCGGCCGGGAAGATGCGATGCGGCACGTAGTAGCCGATCATCCCGTACTGCATGCCCTCCTCAAAATCGCTGTCGAGGTTCTTCAGAATGACTTTGCGAATCGCCGAAATGGCTTCCCTGCGGTCGGCTGGAAGCTCATTCAGGTAGGCCTCAACGGTCGTCGCTTTGCTTTGCATCGAAAACCCCGTGTCCAGGTGACCACAAGTGTTCAGTTCAAAAAAACGGTCATAATGCAGGAAATCTTAAGCAAGTTGGGTGATGTGAGACTCCGGGAACGAAGAATTTATTGTGAATTTGAAAAGGTCGTCTTCGTTCCGAGGCAATAGCCCTGTAGGATTCGCGAGCTTTTTGGCCGACTTTTTCGCGGAATCTGGTGGTGTCGATGCTCGACTCCCTCCGCGGTGATTGCTGGTGCTCGCGGCCGTTTTCCCAGGGTTATTCTTCATGTCTGTCGTTGAGTTTCCGTCCGTACTGGACAGCAATGGTGTTCTGCGCCGAACTGACGTCCGAAATATCGCCATCATCGCACACGTTGACCATGGGAAAACTTCCCTCGTTGACTGTCTGATCAAACAGAGCGGCATGTTCCGCGAGAACCAGCACATGGGCACCTGCATTCTCGACTCCAACGATCTGGAGCGTGAACGCGGTATTACCATTTTGGCCAAGAACATCGCCATGATGTGGAACGGTGTTCGAATCAATATCATCGACACGCCCGGACACGCTGACTTCGGTGGCGAAGTTGAACGAGTGCTCAAGATGGCTGACGGAGCGTTGCTGGTTGTCGACGCGTTCGAAGGGCCTCGTCCGCAGACTCGCTTCGTTCTGCAAAAAGCACTCGAGTGTGGCTTGTCGCTGATGGTCGTGATCAACAAGATCGACCGACAGGATTGCCGTCCCGACGAAGTGTTGTCACAAACGTTTGACCTTCTGGTCGAACTTGGCGCAGACGATAAGACTTTGGACTTCCCGTACATCTACACCAGTGCCCGCGAGGGTTACGCAACGCACGATCCAGCAAACAAAGGTGGTGACGTCCGTCCGCTGCTGGAGCTTGTGCTTGAAAAGATTCCAGGACCGGTTGTTCGACCGGATGATCCGCTCCAGTTGATGGTGACGTCTCTGGAGTGGTCTCGCTATGTTGGTCGAATTGCGACCGGTCGAATTGCTGCTGGTCGCATCAAGTCTGGCCAGCAGATCGCGATGATGCGGTCTGACGGCTCGAAGACGATGGCCAAGGTTGACAAGGTTCAGTTGTTCGACAACCTTGGGCGATCCGATTCGGAGGAAGCACACGCCGGCGACATCGTGGCAGTGACCGGACTACCGGATCCGGAAATCGGCGACACGATTGCAGATCCCTTGAATCCTGTAGCACTTGAACGTATCGCCGTGGATGAACCCACTTTGTCGATGAAGTTCACGATTAACAGTTCGCCGCTGGTTGGTCAGCACGGAAAGTTCGTCACCAGCCGAAACCTGCGTGACAGGCTTTATCGCGAGCTGCAGTCAAACGTGGCTTTGCGAGTTGAAGAAACTGAAGACAAAGAAGACTTCAAGGTCTCCTCGTAACTTCCGAACGCTCTCGGAACATTCAGCTCAGCAGCGAATTGCTGAGCCTTCGCCAAAGACCGACTTGCGATGGCAACAACCTCAGCCCCTGCCGATGCCTGAATATGAGGGATGACGGACCGAGCGATCCTCGCTGTCCCCAACACTGCGATCCGAAGTCGTGCGTTCATGTGATCTCATCTATTCTGGAAGTCAGACGGGATTGTTCAGTCCGTTAACGAGCAGAAGC
>JANMEV010000570.1:0-8073 GCA_031377305.1 Planctomycetota bacterium
GGCGGATGAATCCACCACCGTGATTGTGCATGGCGGGCAGGCGGAAATTCGCTTCTGCGTTCAGTTGAGTGGCCAGAAACCTCAGAAACTGATCGACATTCAGATTGCTGAAGGCCTGCGAGGTCGAAGTTATCCTCTTTCGTATTCCGTGATCGTTGAGAGAGTCCTTGGAAAAGTGATCGCCAATTCGCAAACTCGAACCGACTGGCTTCGCAGACCGCTGACGGAAGACCAAATCCAGTACGCGCTGGAGGATGCGTCGTATGTGCTCAAAGTCTGGAACCGTCAGCAGTCGTGGCTGGAATCGCAGGGACGACTTTCGTGGGTCACGTCAGAATGCGATCGGATGTGCGACGATATTCTGGCTGAAGAGAAGACTCCGCCGTGGGAACGACTTTCGGGCATCCATAAACTGCCTCGCCGCGACCTGCTGGTTGCTCAGCGGCTGGCGGAATGGCGAGAACAGGAAGGCGCTTATCGCAATCGTCCGGTTCGTCGAGTCCTCCGTGACGACCTGCTGATTGATCTGGCTCGTCGACAGCCTCGAACGGTTGCCGAAGCGTTGGCGACCCGCGATTTGAATCGGCCTGAGTATCGCAAGCGGCTCGACGATATCGTCGCCGTTATTGAAGAAGCTTGTAGCGTTCCTGATGACCAACTGCCTCGCAGAATCCGGTCGCGGGAAGAATCTTCATCAGACGATCAGGTGATTTCTCGATTGCTGGGCCTTGCTCTCAGCAACGTCTGTGCAGAACTGGATATCGCGCATTCACTTGTCGGTACCAATCGAGACCTGCTGGAGATCGTGAAGTTTGTCCGCAATGGCGATAATGAAGATCCGCCGCGACTTCTCAGCGGCTGGCGAAACGAAATCTGCGGTGATCTTCTCAAGAAGGTGCTCGACGGGCAAGTTCGCTTTCGAGTGTCGCCGCCGAATTCACCAACGCCCCTCATTTTTGAAGTTCAGCCCGACTGAGCAACGACAACAGTTCATCATGTTGCCCGCTGATTCTTAGCACCGAGCTCAGCGATGCGGCTCGCCACCTGCAATGCAGCAATGAAACATTCGGTAACCAATGGAGAAGTTGCTCAGCATTGGTTGGCAGCGATGAATCGTCTGATTGAGACGACGTTGGAGCAGTGTCGTTCAGCACCACAGCCGCAACGGACAGGCCTCGCGCTTGAATCGCCTCAACAGTCAGCCGCGTGTGACTGATCACACCAAGCCGATTGGCGGCGACGACGATCACAGGTGCCTGAAGTCTGGTTGCGAGATCCATCACGGTGCTTTGATTCGACAGCGGGCAGAAGATTCCTCCCGCACCTTCCACGACCAACCACTCGGCTCGAGAACGCCACGGTTCGACGCCGTTCAGGAGCAGGGCGTCATCGACGTCACGCCCTTCCAGCCTGGCCGCAACATTCGGCGCAACGGGCGCTTGAAAACGCTGAGGGCACACGAGATCAATTGGCGGCGAATCGCCACATGCGCTTCGGAGAACTTCGACATCGCTCCAAATGCTGCTGCCGGATTCGTCGTGCTCGGCTCCGCTGCAGACGGGTTTGTAGGCTCCGACAGACAATCCATGCGAGCGGAATTGACGTACAAGGAGACTGGAAAGCCATGTCTTGCCAACGCCAGTGTCTGTACCGGTGACAAGAATCGTCTGCATCAGCGAGAGTCCACGGAGGTTTGTTGAAAGGGAATTGCATGACTGTTGAGGCGGGATGATAGAAGTCGCCGTCCGAAATGTCGTCTGTCCCGCTGTCAGCCGCAAGGCGCTAGCCGCGGGTTTTGATTTATTGGGTTTTCACAACCCGAAACGTCAGTGAGGGATAAGATCTGCCGTGTTTTTCAACAACAATCCCTCGCTGACGCTTCGGGTTGGGACGAAATCATCAGCCTGTTAGCGTGCTTCCGAGTGTGAATGGGCTAGCGCCTCAGGCTCAGGTTTGTCTGCCCCTGGCCTGCCAGCGGATGGTCGCAATCCAATCACAATTCCGATGCAAAGCAGGAAGAATGCAGCGAGGGAGACCATGCGACCGTTTTTCAGGCTGGCAGGTTCGAATGAAAAACGAACCATGTGATTCCCCGGCGGAACAACGCAGCTCATAAAGTCCACATCGGCTCGGACGATCGTTGCGGGCTGCCCGTCGATGGTGGCGTTCCAGCCGTTCGCGAACCGCTCAGCGACTACCAGAAGTTGCTGAGAGCTGCATTCAACGGCCATTTGGATTTGGCCGGGTCGATCGGCGGTTGGGCGAACGGTTCCCTTTGGCTCCGAGTCATTCGATGCCAGCGTGACGTCGCCAATGACTACCACAGGACCATCGGCGGACATCGCTTTTGCCGCCTCATCCACGCTCCTCACGTTCACAACTCGATTGGCCAATCTGAATCGAGGAAGCGGGTTTGGAACTTCCAGCCACAACGGATTCGACGTCGGCATCAGACCGGGAATCGTCCCGTGGCGACCTTTGTTGATGATCCATTTAACGCCGGAGACTCGCAAACCATCGAGGCTGATTTTGTCATCCAGCAGCGGTAATTGCGGCAGCAGGCCTTCGTATCCATCGGCCTGCTGCCAGCCCGCCAGCAGGTAATCGTTACCATCAAATCCGACGTTGATTTCGGAGATTTGAGTCTCGGCCACGATGCGACCGTCAGCCGGCGAACCGGGCGGCTGGTCAAGGTTGGCAATCACCTCGGGCATCGTCCGTGTGTTATTTAATGCTTCGTATGTAAATCCATACGCCGCCAGGTCCCCTGCAATGATCAGCATCAACCCTGCGCTGATTTTTCCTTTGGCCATATCCTTCAACATCAAAGCCGCAAGGAAAAATAGAACGGGGCCAATCACCAGCAGCGTCCACGGAGCCACCAGTTTCGGTTGATAAAAAAAGAAAACGCCAACCGCCGCAGCCAGACTCAACCATGGCATCAACGCGATCACGCGAGGCAGACGAATCTTGCCGGACTTCGCATCCGAAACGTTCGCCAGATACGCATATCCAAAGGCTGCCAAAACTGCGATCGCAAAATGCATTACGACGACGACTCGCGATGGCGATCGAAACTTGCCGATCATTGGCATCCAGGTTTGTACGACATAAAGTCCGCCACCTTTTCCGAACGACAGCCACAACGCGATCAGGCCGAGAGCCATCATTACCTTCACCAGCCGTGAACCGTGGCGAATCGATTTCGCTCGACTGACGGCGACGATCGCCAGCAGGAACGGCAATGCTCCGCAGTAGGTTCCCAGGTCATGCGTGTTAACTCCAAAAACGCGAGTCTTCGTCAGGAACGGCCCGATCCACTGCAACATGTCGGGCGCTGTAAGCGGATGCTGCATGAAGAATTCCGGGGGCATCGCGGTGCGATCAGAGTCCGAAAGAGCATCCATCGATGGCAGCAACTGAACGGCTCCCAGGCAAAGCCCGAGTACCTTCAGTCCGGCGATCAGCAAAAGGGTCCGAACACCCGTCCAGTTCGCCTTTGCAAAACCCAGGCAGATGGCGATCTCGGCCAATAGCGAGAACCAAACGTACTGCGGATATCCGAGCAGAATCTGCGATGCTGTCAGCAGTACAACGCCCGCCTCAGCAGCGACCCGCGCTCGCTTGCCGGCTCCGTGGGGACGCAATCCGTCGGGGCGAAGAATGACATCATGAACCAGCAACAGCCACGGGATATGCGACACAACCGCAACGGCGTTCGGATGCAGAAACCGCAACGTGCAAAAGCCGCTGAAGGCGAACACTATGGCTCCCAGCCATGCGGCATCGGAACGTCCCAGATGGCGCTGCAGAAACAACTTCATCCCGATCAGCATAAATGGATAGCTGCTGATGATTTCGATGTTGAACGCGGTCTCCAGAGGCAACCAGCGATACAACAGCCAGTGCCATGGATGATAGGTGCCGGCCTGCCCGGAGCCGGTGAGATAAAAGCCACTGAACAGGCTTGGAATCCAGTCGAAGGCGTCGCCGCTGGCCAGACAGTTGGCGTAGAACTGTCGAATCGGAAGGTGATAGTTCAGCAAATCATCGCAGACGTAGACTCGTCCAGTGAAGAGCGGAAGGCACATCCAGCTGAGAATCGCGCACGCAGCCCATCGAGCTGCCAACGACTGGCGTGATTCGAAGTGAGCCTGTTCAGAGCAGACGCGAGTCGATGCGGGCGTTGCCAAGGAACCATCCATCGTTTATTCATAGCGCGGGAAGGAGTGATGCCGCCGCCGGCGAGCAAGCTGTTGATTGAAACCTAACCCAAAGCGTCAGCGAGGGATTGTTGTTGAAAGACGCGGCAAATATTAACCCTCAATGATGTTTTGGGTTGTGAAAAACCATGAAATCAACGAGTCGCACGCGAGGAACGTCCGTCCCTGCATTCTAACCTGGTAAGCCTTAGTGCCGATCAGGCGATTGACATCCCCCGCTCGCCCACAAATTTGGGGCAACCTCGTGGAAGCCAGGTGACTACTCTCGAATTGCCGCTACTTTTTCACGAGTCGACTCGGTGACTTCGGATTCAGGGTCAGCGTACAGGTGAGCCGGCAACTTTGGGCCACGCATGGCTTCAGAAGTGACCTGTTCGATTCGCAGCAACTGCTCACCGAGCGTGTTGATCCGCCGTGAGACGTCGTCGTTGTTCTGTTCGATGCCGCCAGAGACGAGATTAATCACGCCCAGAAACAGCAGCATCTGAGCCACCGTCGTGACCAGCCAGCCTGTTGGAGTGTACTCGGAATAGCCGCCGAAGTGACCGTAGATCACCATCGCCGTTCCGATCGTCAGTCCCAACACGCCCATGTAAGCGAGAAATTGCCCAGTCATGCTGGTCAGATTGGATCGTTTGGGAGCAGAGATTTCGAAGTGAGGACCTCGCAACTGTGAGTCATGAGCGTCGTCAATGTAACGTTGTTTTGGAGGCGTCTGAGTTCGCTTGCGGCGACCATCGGTGCCAGTGACTTCACTCGTACCTTCAGCGCTGTCGATACGGAAGCGTCGGCTCGGCTTGGGCGAATTTGAGACGATCTTTGTTTCGGGAGCGACCGAAGATGCAGCAGCTTCAGCAGACTGTGCTGCTGTTGCTTCATCAGTTCCACCGATTTGGTCGAGTCGAAGCTTTCGAGTCACGGTATTTGATCCTGCAGAACTGGCGGTAACGGGACGTTCAAGCTGAAAGCGGCGATGTAAGGGTGGTCGCCGCATGGGAGACCGCTCTTTCTTCTTCGTCGCTTCAGACTCATTGAGTTGTGGATGATTGGCAGTTTCTGCCGGTTCTATAAGACCGCTCAACGATTTGGGGAGAATCGCCGTCGATGACATCGGCACGGATGAGGCAGCATGAACAAGCTGAGCGGATATGGTAGGATCTACGGTTCCGAGAATCGTCCTGCGCTCGACAAAAGGCAGGGTTTCTGCGACCGAAGCCGCAGGCCGGGATGGGAAATCCCTGCCTGGATTGCTCACTCCAGAGGCGTTTGGCGGCGATTCTGTTTCGGCGATTCCCTTTGCCGTCGTCTCGGAACGAAGCGATGACTCAACCGTCGGCTGCTTCTGAGCGACAGTCTCAACAGAGGCATGGGCGTTCTGGGCAGCTCGTGATTCTGGCAATTCCAGAGAAGGAGATTCAAGTCCAGCGGATTGATCGAACGGGGCAAGCTCCCAGGAAACGGCCGCGTCTGACAAAACGTCATCAATCTCCTGATGACCAGAAGGCCCCAGCAAAACCTGCGATGCGGCCTTGGCTGGCGTGCTGCTCCCAGCGGCACGGGGATGTTCCAGTTCGCTTGAGACTTCGTGAGAATTTGAAAGATGCGTCGCTTTGGCGTGACCCGAAGGTGCTCTCGCAATAGAACTCGGCAGTGGGCCGTTAGGAGGCGATTCTTCCCACGCAAGCTCGTCGGCCGCCGGAGCCGTCGTAGCCAAAATGGGCTTTGGAGCCACCAGGAACTCCCAGACTTCCTGACCTAACTTCGACGGCAGGGGTTCGGGCAGGATAGGCGGGAATTCTGGGGCATCCAGGGAGACAGAGTCGATCTTGGTCACAGGACTTGCAGTCGCCGTGGCGTAGCTCGGCCCTAGAGGAATATTCAACAACGGCGCGCGGTCTTGCTGTTTAAGCGTCGTCAATGGGCCGGTTGTGCTAATTCGCTCAAAAAGGTCCGTCGATTGCCAGCGTTCCAGAATCTCACGAGCGTGGCGAATCGAATCGTTATGCTTGGGAACTCCCGCCAGCAATCGCCCGCACTGAGGGCACGCGACTCCAGCTCCACTGCTGGATTTCACGTCGACCTCTCGATGGCAATCGCGGCACCACATCTCTGAACGGATTCCCTTCCGAACGCAAACGGCATTGTTTCTCTGTGTTTCACAGGAGCACAGCCTCGCGTCCTTGCGGGGCGAGCCACAGAAAACGGACTCGTCCACACTCCATGTGACAGCGGTTTTTACAGGCTGAAGGCCATTTCGGACAAGGTCAGTTGCCGTTACAGACACAGCCCTGACTCTCCATTGATTCGATAAACGCCCGCTTACCCATTAATCCTAAAACGCCAGCCGATTCGGCGTCAGGAACATCCACCAGAGTGGCTCATGGCCAGGGATTGGGTTTCTCACCCAGGCAACACATGCATAAACGGCACCGCCCGATTCCGTCGTTTCAATCTGATTCATCGGTACGATCGGAACAGTCACTGCCAAACACTGCGGACTCGCGCAGCGTTCAACGGATCGCCCTTCGCAGCTAACCCAATCGGCAAACTCTGCCGAAGTGTGAGATAGGTTTTCATCGAGGTAGATTGCGCCCTCATTCTGCGCGGAATGGTCCGCTGGGGAGGTTGCTGCAGTCGCCTCATAGGGATTTTACCTATGTCGCTTAGAAATTTTCTTCGTCGGACTCAAATGCTGATCCAGCATGGTCTGTACGTCACCAGAAACTCTGGCGCCGGTAGTTTTGAACGGTCGCTTGAACTCACTCGCCTGGAAGAACGAGTGCTCTTCAGTGCGTCGGCCATTGCGCCGATCGTCGCCGAGGTGGCGGATGTCGCAGGCTCTGCGATGTCAGCCATGTCTTCTTCCGCCGTGGCAGCCGAAAGTAACGGCGGCCTGTTTCAGATCGGCGACCAGCAGTTGTTGGATTTGGTGGCCGATTCGTTGCTGCCTGCCCAGGCTGATACTCAAAGCACTTCTGCCGCGGCCGATGCCAGTGAGCACACTCTGGAACTTGTGTTTCTTGATTCATCAATCAGCAATCTTGACCAGATGAAGGCCGATCTACAGGCAGCCAGTACCAGCGACCCCTCACGCACACTGGAATTCGTCGTCCTCGATTCCACCAAAGACGGCATTGCGCAGATCACATCGGCTTTACTGCGATACAACGGGATCGACGGGATTCACATTGTGTCTCACGGTGGAACCGGTCAGGTTCAGCTCGGATCAACGTGGCTCTCCATCAATAATCTCGACACCTATCGTACCGCCATCAACGCGTGGCAGTATTCGATGTCGGACAAGGCCGATATTCTGTTCTACGGCTGTAACCTGGCTGGGTCCGAAGATGGTCAACAGCTGCTTCAGGAAATGAGTGTTTTGACCGACTGCGACGTCGCTGCGAGCGAAGACGCCACCGGTGGTGCGAAACGCAATGCGGACTGGGATCTGGAATACCAGATCGGCACGATCACAACTGACGTCATCTTCACGAATGGATTCCGAGCCGACGCGGATTTCATTCTCGCAACCTACACCGTCACGAACACCAACGACAACGGAGCGGGTTCGTTCCGGCAAGCGATCCTTGATGCCAACGCCAACGCGGGAGCCGATACAATCGTCTTCAACATCTCAGGCGGAGGCACTCAAGTCATCAGTCTCGCGGGGTTGCTGCCAACAATCACCGAAGCGGTCACCATCGATGGCACGACACAGTCAGGTTGGGTCGCAGGTAGCTTTTTTCCAATTATTGTAGACGGCAATAACATTGTCGGTGACGGCCTGACTCTATCCAGCACGGCCGACGGCAGCACCATCCGCGGACTCATCGTTCGGGACTTTGCAGGC
>JANMEV010000615.1:0-9472 GCA_031377305.1 Planctomycetota bacterium
TTCATTCCACATAATTATATCCCCCTTGGATATTCGTTTAAAGTCCCACGCCTTGAGGTGCCCCAAAGCCGAAACGCCAGGACCGACGTCCCAACCGCCCAGTTGTTTGATGACGCTGGTGCGGAATGCTCCGAAGGCTCCTGAGACGATGCCCAGCATTCCCGAGCGACCTCGAGTCAATCGACTAATGAAGATCGTTTGGCGATATTCATAGGCCTGCAGTAACGAGGCGAGACTCTCCATGGGATTCCACGCAAGCACGGTTGCTGAAACAGCCGCCACGTTCGGATTCTCAAGCGGTTGCAGAAGTTCGTAGTTTGCATTTTCGCTGAGCTGCGAGTCGGCATCGACGGTGACAATCACTTCCTCGGTCGCGTAGTGCAGCCCCATGTTCAAAAAGCCCGGCGTCTCAATGAAGACGCCGGGCTCTTTATGTGAATGCGGATGGCTACTCCAGCGGATCCGGATAGCGGAACGTTTTGCCTTCGAAGTTTCGAAGAAGCAAATCGTTGCCATCGCGGCCGATGACGGTATCCGGCTGTAACGGAATCTTTCCGCCGCCACCGGGAGCGTCGATGACATACGTAGGAACCGCGTAGCCCGTGGTGAAGCCTCGCAAGCCCTGAATGATTACCAGACCCTTTGAACCGGACGACCTAAAATGCGAAGACCCACTGATCGGGTCGCATTGGTAAAGATAATACGGACGAACTCGCATCAGCAGCAGCTTGTGGACGAGTTTCTGCATGATCTCGACTTCGTCATTCACGCCCTTCAGCAGTACCGTCTGCGAGCCAAGTGGAATTCCCGCATCCGCAAGTCTTGCACATGCCTGTTTTGACTCCACCGTACATTCGTCGGGATGCAGAAAGTGAACGCTCATCCAGATCGGATGATACTTCCGCAACATCGTGCATAATTCGGGCGTAATCCGTTGCGGCAGCACGGCCGGCATTTTCGTGCCGATGCGAATGAACTCAATATGCGGAATCGCACGCAGTCGACCAATGATCCAGTCGAGCTTCTCGTCACTCAGGGCCAAGGGGTCTCCGCCAGAAATCAACACGTCACGAACCTGAGTCGCTTCCTCCAAATAATGGAAAATGGCCTCCAGTCGCTGAACGTTCGGCTGAATCTCACCGTGCCCGACGACTCGTGAGCGAGTGCAATAGCGGCAATACGTTGAGCAGAAGTCCAGAGGCAGAAGCAGAACTCGGTCCGGGTAGCGATGAACCAGGCCTGGGACCGGACTATGGCCGTCTTCGCCAAGCGGATCGTCAGCCTCGCCATCGGTGCGAACGAACTCGCGTGTCGTCGGCACGACGGTCTTACGCAACGCTTGAAGCGGGTTTTCAGGATCCAGCAGGCTCATGTAGTAAGGCGTGATCGCCGTTGGCAGCATGGTGCCGCCGTCCGACAGCACGTCGCGCTCTTCGCCCGAAAGATCAAGCATTTTCTCGAATTGGTCGAGCGTCTTTATGCGATGCCGGGACTGCCAGCGCCAGTCGTCCCAGTCTTCGTTCGAGGCGTCCGGAAAGAATCTTTCGCGAAACTGAACGGTCAGAGGATTTTCGACACGTAGCAGCAATCCAGCGTGATGGGCTACGTCCAGCCTGATGCCGTTGCGATCACCATTGGAAGGCTTTCCGCTGGGAGCATTATCGGCGACCTGTTGGCCATTGGTGGGGCGAGGGCGGGATCCCGAACCTGCGCCGTTTCGAACAAGATCCAGCACTGAAGTCGCTGCGACAACCGTGCTTTTGTGCGAACCGGCAGATCCATCTGCCATCATGAGGACCGGTAAAAGTCCCAAACTTGGAGGCTCTTCATGCTCCGAGCCGACGGAAGGAGGTTCTGAACACTCACTACCGCCGTACGACGTTTCGTCCATCGACAAAGTTCTCCGTGAGAGCTGTGTCTCTGCAACGACCTCCGTGTTGCCCGATCCTGTGGACGTGCTTTCAAAATGTCTCAGGTACGGGTTAGTCTCAGAAAATCCTGTGTTCGAAACAACACCACTCCGGAGGACGCGTTACGTCGTGCGACAACCCGGAAAAACCTGGCGTGTCCGAAGGGTTCGCAGCCTTCTGGACTAAAAGAGGGGCAGACAACTTTCCTGAAGTCGGCAGACTCGCACTAGACCGGCCGACTCCATCCCGGACTAATGTTCAACGTTATTGAATTGAGTCTCTTCACGGCCTACTTTGCACTTTCAGCAAAGATGCCAGGGTCGAAGGAAGTATGCCAATAGGCCAATTCCCTCTTCACCTCCGCGCAACGATTCACTTTTTTGAACTCATATCCATCATCAACGAACCCGCAAAACGGTCACTGGCGACAAGACGATGACGGACAAACAAAACCACTCAGAATTCCCGCGTACAATTTCGTTGCGCGGCGTTATATCTTTATGCCAATCCAATTCAAAAGACCATTCACCGCAGTTTTTGAGATTCGTTGAAAATTGACACAGTCAGTTTTGTTCAGTCCAAGCCATGCTTCAAGGTCCTGCAAACAGATTCGGCGCGAACTGACTCTTCCAGCGGACCTGACGTCAGGAACAACGCGACGTGCTCGTCATGCAAACTCAAATCATCTATCCTTGAGTTTCAATCGAATGGCATCCTGCCGCAAACTCCTGTGAGTCGCTGGTCAAGCTAAGAGGAAGGCTCCATCATTTGATGCATTTTTTTAGTGTCAGACGGAGCGAGGTGGCGGCCAGTTCTCAATGGTCGGCTAGCAGACAGTGGAAGATTTTGTGAACGCAGATTTCGAGAACTGAAGCATCACAAGAAGGCAGTATTCCAAATTGAACACGAGCGGCGAATCAGGCATTGCCGTTCCTCCCGCGAATCCGGAAGAACGAAACAACCCCACGCTCCCTGGCGAGGCAGTGCAGAAGAGTTGACACAATAGTCAGCCCACCCCTGACAGTACCTGGTCCATAGCTCCGTAAAAATAACGAGAGTGCTAATGTCGTTGGACAATCCGAAGAAGTCTCTGATCCCCGTCGCTTTCGGGGCTGGCAACATCGTTCAGCTACTTACCGCGGCAGCTTTTTTTCTCGCCGCGTTTGTGATTCCGCCGAACTATCCGGACTACAGCGAACTGACGCGACCGTTGTTTCTGACGCTCGGCGGAATTACGTTGGGCGTGGCGATCCTGGGCATCATCTTCCGACGCTCGCTACAGCGACTTAGTCAGAAGTTCGGCATCCGATCGCGAATGCTGTTGCCTCGCGAAGGAATGATTTACCTTGGAATTATGCTGGTCATCGCGGTCGGCGCGCTAACCGGTGGAAACCCCGACACCGGCAACATGCTGCTGCTGGTCTTTGGAATGATGGCGGGGCCTTTTGTCGTCAACGGCTGGATTGTCGTGGCCATGCTGGCGCGTGTCCACGTGGTCAGAACGCACCCTTTGACCGCACCGGCAGGAGCGTTTTTCAGCGTCGAAATGATCATGCGAAACGGCAAGCGAGTCATGTCATCTCGACTGGTGGAGGCTCGAGATGTCGTTGAAGGAAACCAGCTTCGCGAAGAACCGTCCGTAACCTTTGTCCGTGTTGGCCCAAAAGAAGAACGCATCGGACATTACGAACTTTGCATCGCGAAACGCGGCCTGTACAGGCTTGGCCCCATTCGAATCAGCTCCCGATTTCCGCTGGGAATTGGCGAACGAGGTCACACGATTCCCGGTCACAGCGAATTGGTCGTTCATCCGGCGATTGGACGACTGCTGCCCGGCTGGAAACGTCGTGAGCGAGAACTCTCGGAGTCATCCAGCCACGCGAATGCAAAGCTGGGGATTTTTGATGATGACTTTCACAGCATCCGCGAGTATCGCCCCGGCGACAACCCACGCGCGATTCACTGGCGTAGTTCGGCTCGACACGGTCGGGTAATGGTGAAGGAACACCAGCAGCATCGCGAGGCCGAGATCATTGTCCTGCTGGATCTCTTTTCGACGCAGGAATTCACTCCTACACTTCAGGAAATGGCTGTCAGCCTGGCGGCCACACTTTGCGTCGAACAAACGCGGCACTCTTCCTCCGGAACATATCGCCTGTCCATTGCTGGTCGCGAACTGCAGACTCTGGAAGTTACAGGTGGCAGTCGGTTTCGAGACGCCGCATTGCGAGCGCTTGCAGTGTGTCAGGTGTCTGCCAAAGCTCGCCTTGGCCCCATGATTAAGGCAGTTTGCCTGAGCCCGATTTCCTCAAACAGCCGTTTTGTTCTCATCACTCCTCGCCCGATTGCCGCTCAACAGGTCATTGAAACCACAGTGAATGAATCGATGAAGAATGGATCGCAGTTAACCGGCCGATTGCTGGTCCTTAGTTGCGATTTCCAGACGCTTTCCGATGTCTTCGCGCCGGCCGAACAAATTGGCGCGTTGCCAATGGAAGGAGCACTCATCAATGGCTGACCACTCCGCTGAAAAGAGCGATGCCAAACTGCGAGCCACTTTTTTTCGCAGCATCACGTTGGTCACATCCGTTTCGGGAATCATTCTTTCCGGAAGTGAAGGCCGACTCTTCCCGTCCGGATTAACTCCTGCGTTTGCCGTCATGGGATGGCTGATCGTGGACCACCTGAAGTGGCTGAGGATTCCGGTACTGGTCGGAAATCTCTTCGGCATCGTCGCGCTGATGTTTGCAGCCGATGAGTTCGTTGGCGGCACCCTGTACGAAAAGCTGCTCTCCGGAGCTCATTTGATTGTGTATCTGACCTGGATCGTACTGGTGCTGCCGAAATTGAATCGCCAGTATTGGTGGTTGATCACGCTTTCATTGCTTCAACTGGCGATTGCTGGAGTCGTGTCGACCGGAGTCGGCTTTGGTGGAGCACTTTTGGGGATGATGCTGCTCCTGATTTGGACGCTTTCCGTGTTCTCCCTTTTTCGCGCTCAGGACCACCACGTCAGAATGCTTAGCTTTGCCGGTCTGCAACGTGATGCCGGCGGCGGACCTTCCAGAACGTCTCACTCTGCGAACTCAAATCAATCCGGCACCAACAACATGACCGGGAAAGACTGGAAGCGGTTTCTCCTTTCGTTTCTGGGTTTCAAGCTCCGTGAGCCCGACGCAAACCTTCGAGCGGGACTGCAATCCCGATCGGAATCTTCCTGTATTCTCATTCGAAATGGACTCCAGCGAGATTCTTCAGAAATCTGGGTCGGCTGGCGTTTTCGGGGAGTTGTCGTCGCTTCCTATGTTGTCGCCGTCGTGCTCGCTCTGTTCGTTTTTGCCGCGTTTCCTCGCGTTTGGGTCAACGGGACGGGGCTGCTTGGCGAAGGTCTTGAAGGAACACGCAATTTTCAAAATCGAACGGGTTTCACCAACAACGTCGAGCTGGGAGAAATCGGCCGTGTTATGCAAAGCAATGAACGTGCATTCGCTTTTGAGGTTCTCGACCTGAGTTCAAATCAACCAGTCAGCGCAGAGATCTTTGCTGAGGCGATGAACATGGATGAAGTTCGGTTTCGAGGCAACGTGCTGGCTCACTATGCCGACGGCCAGTGGACTCCCGGATTTTCAGAAAAGGGTGATCGACGATTCGACCATTTTCGTGATGTCGGCTCCTATGCACGGCACCCGGCTGCGTTTCGTGTGGAAGTGACTCAGGATCCGCCCATCGGGACGTTTGCCTTTGCACCGTATCCCGTGAGTTCGGTTCAAACGGCAGCCGGAAACAAGATCATTCAGACGGAACTGAGCTCTTCACTCATCTGGTCGAACCGCACAGAAATGTCCACAACTCTGGCCACTTCGTTTCGTGTGGAATGCCCGCGTCTGGACAGGAACTCGGATGCCACATTTGAGTTTTGGAGCAATCCCATCGGCGTCCGTGAAAGTCGTAAAGTACTCTATGCAAACAGGCGAACTGAGTTTGCCAACGGCCTGTACCTCATGGACGGATTCACCGGCCCACGCTACGAATTTGTCGATGGCCGCGAAGTCGCCATTAAGCCGACTTACAGCAAAAGGGAGGATCTTGAATACCGACTTCCGCGCCTTTTCAAAGTCGCAAATGACCTATGTAGTGAGAACGATATGCTCGTGCCCTCTCAGCAACGCGTTGCCCGAATTGTGAACTATCTGAGCAACGAGAACGGATTTGTGTATTCCCTCACGCAGGAACACAAAGATCGCTCTCTGGACCCTGTTGAAGACTTTCTCCTCAACACAAAGTCCGGACACTGCGAATATTTTGCTTCCGCATGCACACTGATGCTGCAGTCTGTCCGGGTTCCAGCTCGCCTCATCAATGGCTACTACGGTAGTGAAGTGAATGCATTGACAGGCAAGAACGAAGTCCGTCAGCGACATGCCCACGCGTGGGTTGAAGCCTTTATCGACGATCGCTGGCAAACCGTTGACCCAACACCCTCGTCAGAACGCCGCGAGGACCTGCAAACGAATCAGTCGACATCATTGATCTCTGATATCCAGACGGCGATTTCGGATCTCTGGAACGACGGCATTCATAAGATGTCGGCAGAGCGGCAGAAGGAATTTTTCGCACCGGTGATTTCATCATCTAAGTCGTTGTTTCAAACGATTCGCGAACGTGGAATTCTGCAATCGGTTCGGATGGCCGCAAAGTCGTTTATTGAGTCTCCTTCCAGTTGGATAAGCTGGCAGGGCGGTGTTGCAACGTTTCTGCTTCTGCTGTTTGCCGCGACAACGGCAAGATGGCGGATTCTGCAGCGCCTGATCAAATGGCTGCAAGTTCTTACAGAGAGCTTCTCTCAGAGTCATCGTACAACGCGTTCCGTAATTCGGTTCTACGAGAACTTCTGCACACTGTGCAGGCAGCATGGCGTGACGTTTCCTGATGCGAACAGTGCTCTCGAGAATGCTCAAATGGCTCTTGCTAGATTTCGCCCACGCCTTCCATCACCTGAGCTACAGGCGTTGCCCGCAACCATCGCCGTCGCATTTAACGAAGTTCGATTCGGCAGTCTGACACTGTCCAGCGAAAAGGCCGCGTCAATTGGGCGTGACCTGAGTGCCTTCGCTGAAGCGCTGAATTTAAATGGATCGACCACGAATGAAAAGCCAGCCGTTCAGAAGTCGGATTTGTCCACAAATGTTCAAAGATGAATGCCGACGTAATGGCATAAGTCCGGATCCCGAGCCGTGTCCCAGCGTAAACATCAGCCCCCTATTGCACCCCCGTGACGCCATGGCAAACGGGTTCCGAATGTCGTTTCCAGCAAGGCGACCGCCTCTAAACTCGCGACTTCGCGTCAGATCGACCGTCGAATAGTCGATTGCGGTCTTCTCACGGCCAAACTTGCCCCCTCAGATCTTGCCGCCAGTCCCGCTGCTCGCTAAAGTCCGCTCGCAGCTCTCACGAACCTCGGAAAACCGAATCGTGTCAAACGCCTGCGTGCCGCCATAGCTCAGTTGGCAGAGCGACGCTTTCGTAAAGCGTAGGTCGAAGGTTCAAGTCCTTTTGGCGGCTTAATAAAAACACTGGTGATTTGACTTTTCTCGCGGTTTCTGAACAATCAGTTTTTCCGGACTACACCCGGACTACACCTGATCGGCAGAACCGTTGGAGAAAAGTTGATGCCAATTCGATCCCAGAAGCCAGAGAAGCCGAGCGAAGATTTCCCGCTCTTTCCTCACGCCAGCGGCCAATGGGCAAAGAAGATCAAAGGCAAGCTCTGGTACTTTGGTTCGTGGTCAGATCCGAACGCCGCCCTCAATCGTTACCTCGACGAAAAGTTTGAGCACGAGCAGGGTCGTGTCCCAAAGAGTCGAGAGCCAGGCTCTCAAGGCGGGTGTAGCGGGTGTAGTGTTCGCGATTTGGCCAACACGTTCCTGACATCACAGGAAAGACGGCTGAACGCTGGGGAACTTTCTCAGCGTTCTTTTGCGGACTACTTTCAAGCCTGCAAACGACTTGTCGACTTCTTTGGGAAACAAACCGGAGTTTCGACCCTGAAGGCGACAACAGGAAATTGTTGAGCGTGGAACGCTTGAGTTTACCGCTGAGCAAATTAAAAAGCTTCTGGATGAGTCCGGTGTCGTCCTGAAGGCTTGCATCCTTCTTGGCATCAACTGCGGGCTTGGAAACACTGATTGCGGTGGCCTTACGGAACGGGTTATTGACCTGACATCAGCCTGGCTCGACTTTCCTCGACCGAAGACCGGAATACCTCGTCGGTGCAAACTGTGGCCTGAAACCGTCTCTGCAATCAATGCTGCGATCGCATCCAAGCCAGCCCCGTTTGATTCATCCCATTTGGGACTTTGCTTTTTGACGTCCCAGGGAAGGCCACTCGTGTGGCATGGCCTCAAAGACGGCAAACACTTCCAAACAAACAATTTGACAACGTCGTTCGGCAAAGTTCTGAAGAAACTTGAACTGCAGAAGTCCGGCCTTGGCTTCTATTCACTGCGACGGACATTCGAGACCGTGGCTGGAGCGACGAAAGACCAAGTTGTTGTGGACTTGGTCATGGGGCATGCTGACGATTCGATGGCGAGCATTTACCGCCAGGGAGTTGACGATAGCCGACTGATTGCGGTGACCGACTTCGTGAGGAACTGGCTGTTTGGAGATCTTCCGGTTTTGTAGATGGAACCGGAGTCCGTACGGCTTTTCTCAATCGCGGACCCACTCAGGCTGCTTGTGGCGCAGCATGCCTCTTGATCAATTCCCAACGACCGCCCTGCGCGTCTTTCAGATTCCACCGCATCCACGCGTTGAACGCTCACGAACGCTGCATTCGGTCCCATTGCTCGTGCCTGCGTTTGAAGATTCCTGAGTTGCCACTCCGAGTGCTAATTACTCCATTGACTGGCGTTCTTCGTCGGTAAACTTATTGTCCACGGTATCCCCGGCACTTGCAGCTTTTCGCATACGACTGAGTTTCTTTGCCGCGACGTCGTAAGTGCCGAGAACTTTTCCCGTGGCCCATTGCGCGATGCCGTCAGCAGCGATACCCAGAGACGCGCCTTCAGCAAAGGCGTCCTGATTAGCAGCCAGGAACGTGAACTGCCATTTGTAGACTGACTGTTGTTGCTCAACCATCTGCCTGATCTGGTCCCGCGTGAACTCCCGACTGGCGTTCTCGTGGCCATCAGTGACGATCACGAACACAACGAGTCCGGGACGCTGTGATTCGTCCATTGCAGCCAGTCTGGCCCCAGTCTCATTGATGGCTCGTCCGACTGCATCCAGCAACGCTGTGGAGCCACTCGGTTGAAGTTTGTAGGTTGGAACCTGCTTAATCGGCGTTCCAGTATGAACGAATTCGTAGATCGTGTTGAATTGAACCAGTGTCAGCAGAGCTTCACCGGCCTCCAAGCTCTGCTGTTGGACAAACGAATTGATGCCGCCTTCTGCATCCGTCCGGATTGCACCCATTGAGCCGCTCCGGTCCACAACCATCGTAATGTCCGTAAAATCGTTTCGCATGGGTAATCCCTTTTGAGTCGTGAATGCCTTTGTGC
>JANMEV010000167.1:0-25378 GCA_031377305.1 Planctomycetota bacterium
GGTGGCACAAACACCGTTCTCGGCGACGACGGCGAAGCGTTCTTCTTCAACGATGGCACGGTGCGACTGATTCGATCGATTAATCTCGGCAACGGTGCGAACGACGTGATCGATCTGCAGGACGGATCAAATACCGTCATCGCTGGTGCCGGGGCCGATACGCTGACGATGGGTGGCGGTGCGAATTACGTCCTTGGAGACGAAGGCAAGCTCGAAGTTCTGACTGACGGTAGTGGCAATCCGACCGGCACGACGGAAGTAAAGTCACTGAACGCATCCGTCGGCGGTACTGATCAGATTCAAATCGGCTCTGGATTCAACGTCGCAATTGGCGGAGCGGCCGGTGATACGATCGTCGCCAACGGCACGGCGATTGGCGCAAGAGGCGTGGTCCTTGGTGACAACGGACGTCTTGTCTTCAGCAACAGCGGAACTTTGCTTAGTGCTGAAAGCACAGACTTCGCAAGCGGTGCTGCGGATACGATCACGCTGACAAGCGGCATCAACGCTGTCATTGGTGGTGCGGGGGCAGATCAGGTGACGGCCGGTGGTGGCAGCAACACGGTACTTGGCGACGACGGCGAAGTATTCTTCTTTAATGATGGAAGTATCCGGCTGATTCAGTCTATCAACCTGAGCAACGGCGCAAACGATACGATCGAACTACAGGATGGTACGAACACGGTTATCGCTGGAGCGGGTTCCGATCAACTCACGCTGGGCGGCGGCAGAAACTTCGTCCTTGGTGATGAAGGCAAGCTGGAGGTTTTGACGGATGGCAGCGGCAATCCAACAGGAACAACCGAAGTGCTGTCATTGAACGGCAGCGTTGGCGGAACAGAAACGATCAACGTCGGCTCTGGTTTTAACGTCGTGATCGGTGGTGCGATGAGCGATACAATCTCCGTCAACGGCACTGCCATTGGTGCGCAGAGTATTGTGCTGGGCGACAACGGCAAGCTGGTTCTGAGCAACGCAGGAACTCTGCTGAGTGCAGAAAGCATGGACTTTGCGGCCGGTGCTGCGGACACGATCACGCTGACCAACGGCACAAACGCCGTGATCGGTGGAGCTGGCGCGGACTTGATCACAGCGGGCGGCGGCACAAACACAGTGCTGGGTGACGACGGTAAAGCAACGTTCTTCACCAGCGGATTGCTGAAGACGATTGAGTCCATCAATCTGGGCAGCGGAGCAGGCGACACGATCGAACTGCAGGACGGTCTGAACACAGTCATCGCTGGTGCAGGTTCTGATATCCTCACACTGGGACTTGGCACAAACTACGTGCTGGCCGACGAAGGTCGTCTTCAAGTCCTGACCGACGGCAGCGGTAACCCAACCGGCACAACGGAAGTACAGTCGCTCAATGCCTCCGTCGGTGGCACTGACACGGTGAGCGCTGGATCTGGCTACAACGTCGTTGTCGGCGGAGCAGGTTCGGACTCCATCACGGTCAACGGAACGACCGCTGGCGCTCGCGGCATTGTGCTGGGCGACAACGGGCAGATGGTTCTGTCCAACAACGGCCTGCTGCTACAAATCGAAAGCTCCGACTTCGCAAGCGGCGCAGCCGACACGATTTCGTTGACAGCGGGAACGAATGCCGTTATCGGCGGAGCTGGCGGTGATCAAATCACAGCCGGCGCTGGGTCGAACACAATCGTCAGCGACGACGGTCGAGCCACATTCTTTGCGAACGGCGACCTGAAGCTGATCGAATCGATCAACCTCGGCAACGGCGGCGACGACACGATCACACTGCAGAACGGAACGAACAGCGTCATCGCCGGAGCCGGCAAGGACCTGATCTCGATCGGCGACGGCACGAATTTTGTCCTCGGCGATGAAGGAAGGCGCGAAGTTCTGACCGATGGAAGCGGAAACCCAACCGGTACGACTCAGATTGAAAGCCTGAACGCAAGTGTCGGCGGTGATGACACGATCAACGTCGGCCCCGGCTTAAATGTTATCGTCGGCGGGGCAGCGAGTGACGCGATCACTGTCAACGGCACAACTCCAGCATCACGCGGGACTGTCCTTGGCGACAGCGGCTCAATGCTGTTGTCAAATACCGGCAATCTGCTGAGTATCGAGTCGAACAACTTTGCCAGCGGGGCAGCCGATACGATCTCGCTGACAAACGGAATCAACACCGTGATCGGCGGAGCTGGTGCCGATCAGATCACAGCCGGCGCCGGATCAAACACAGTGCTGGGCGACGATGGTCAGGCGACGTTCTTCGCAAATGGCGATTTGAAGCTGATCGAATCGATCAACCTCGGCAACGGCGGCAATGACACGATCACGCTTCAGACCGGGCTCAACAGCGTCATCGCTGGTGCTGGCAACGACACTGTTTCGATGGGCCTGGGAACTAACTTCGTGTTTGGCGACGAAGGTCGTCGCGAAGTTCTGACGGATGGAAGCGGAAACCCAACAGGCACAACAGTTGTTTCCAGCCTGAACGGACTTGTCGGCGGCACGGATCAGATCACTGTCGGCTCCGGCTATAACGTTGTCGCTGGTGGCGCGAATGTCGACACCATCACGGTCAACGGCACAACCGCCGGAGCACGCGGAATCGTGCTGGGTGACAACGGACGCATGACGCTGACGAACAGCGGCACTCTGCTGGAAGTCGAAAGCACTGACTTCGCCGGCGGGGCTGGCGATACCATCAATCTGACCGCCGGGACAAACGCCATCATCGGCGGCGCGGGAAGTGATCAGATTACCGCGACAACAGGTCGCAACACGGTTCTCGGCGACGACGGACATGCAACTTTCTATTCGAACGGAGATCTGCAGTTCATTGAATCGATCAACCTCGGCAACGGCGGCAATGATACCATCAGCCTTCAGGCGGGCATCAATGCGGTCATCGGTGGGGCAGGCAACGATGCCATCTCAGCCAGCAACGGCACCAACGTCATTCTGGGTGACGAAGGCGAAGCAAATCTGTACACAGATGGCAACGTCGACTTGATCCGAAGTACAAATCCTGGCGTCGGCGGAACCGACACGATCACACTCGGCAACGGCACGAACATCGTCATCGCCGGAGCGGCAGCGGACACTGTCAGCGTCGGAGCTGGTACAGCCACGATTCTGGGTGATGAAGGTCAGAGCTTCGTGACTCGGACGGCGGGCGTGGTTACTCAGCGCGTGGTCGAGACGCTCAATGACAGCAACGGCGGCAACGATGACATCTCCGCCACGGGAGCCTTCAGCATCGTCATGGGTGGAGCGGGTAGTGAAAACATCCGTGGAGTTCAGCCAGTTAGCGGTGCAGCACCGAAATTCTTCGCTCTTGGCGATTCGGGCCGAGCGGAATTCAACGGTGCGAACCAATTGCTCTTCATTACGACAAAGTCACCAAACACCGGCGCGGCTGATACGATCACGCTGGCCTCTGCGGATGACATCGTCTTCGGCGGCGATGCTGGCGACACGATCGACGCGAAGGGTGGTAACAACATCGTCATTGGCGACCACGGTTCAGCGACGTTCGATCCAACGGGGCAGCATCGAGTCATCACCAGCATCGACACAACATCCGGCGGCAATGATTCGATCACAGTCAGCACTGGCAACGACATCCTGATCGGCGGCTTTGGCAGCGAAACAATCACCTCCACCGGCGGTCGCGACGTGATCATCGGCGACAGTGGCCGAGCGGAGTTCAACGCGGCGGGCGTCCTGCTCGACGCATTCAGCATTTCGAATGCCGATGGCGACGTGGATACGATCAACACGGGTCTTGACAATGACCTGATTATCGGCGGCACAGCGGGCGACAGCATTACCGACGCGGGCGGCGACAACATCATCCTTGGTGACAGCGGTCACGCGACATGGGACGCCACAGCAATTCTGCGAGATGTTCACACAACGGACAACGCTGTTGGCGGTGCTGACACGATTTCGACGGGCACAGGCAATGATCTGATTATCGGCGGTTCGGCTGGCGACACAATCACGTCCGCTGGCGGCAACAATATCGTCCTGGGTGACAACGGTGAGATACTGTTTGACTTGAACGGGCTGCTCACCAGGGTCGCGACCGCAGACGTCGTTAACTTTGGTGACGACGCGGTCAATCTTGGCAATGGCCACGATATCGTACTGGGCGGCTCTGGCAGGGATCTCATCAACGCAGGCAACGGCAACAACGTCGTGCTCGGCGACAACGGCGTGGCCAGCTTCAACACGGCTCGCAAGCTGATCGACTTCCACACGACAGATCCCGACAAGGGCGATGTTGACACGATCAACGTCGGCACCGGCGATGACGTGGTGATCGGTGGCGTTGCTGGCGACTTCATCACAGCAGTCGGCGGACGCAATGTGCTGATCGGCGATGATGCTCACATTACCTCGGACGGAAACGGCAATCTTGTGGATGTCACAACGACCGATCCAACGATCGGCGGTAACGATGTCATCGTCTCCGGAACTGGCAGTGACGTGATCTTCGGTGGTTCGGCTGCGGACACGATCACCGACGCGGGCGGACGCAACATCGTCGTCGGAGACAATGGCCATGCGACGTTCGACACGACGCGACAACTTCGTACGCTCGAAAGCATCGACACGAACTACGGTGGCATCGACACCATCAACACCGGCGATGGCGACGACATTGTGCTCGGCGGTAACGAGGGCGACACGATCGCAGTGGCCAACGGGAAGAACATCGTCCTTGGCGACCATGGAACAGCCGTGCTGAACGCCGTCGGAATCCTGACATCGATCTCCACGACCGCGCCATCAATCGGTGGAAATGACACAATCACTTCAGGCACCGGCAACGACGTTGTCCTGGGCGGAGTCGGAAACGATGGCATCACGATCGCTGGCGGAAATAACATTGTTCTGGGCGACAATGGCTACGCGACCTTTGACGCGACTGGCGTGCTCAGAGTCGTCGGCACGCAGGATCCTGCGATCGGTGGCAATGATGTTATCAGCACCGGCACTGGCAACGATATCGTGTTTGCCGGTGTCGGCGATGACACGGTTTCCACGACTGGCGGGGATAACATCCTGGTGGGTGACAACGGCCAGGCAACATTCGACGCACTGGAGCGATTGATCAACGTCACCACGAACTCCCCTGCCAACGGCGGCGGCGATTCCATCAATTCGGGTGCCGGCAACGACATTGTCTTTGGCGGTTCGGCAAATGACACGATCAACACCGATGGTGGCAACAACATTGTCATCGGCGACAACGGCACAGCGACGTTCAACACAGCTCGCAAGGTCGTGGGTTTGACGACGATCGATCCATCCATCGGCGGCAACGATTTGATTCAGACCGGCAACGGCAACGATGTTG
Source organism: Planctomycetota bacterium (assembly GCA_031377305.1). Lineage (GTDB taxonomy): Bacteria > Planctomycetota > Planctomycetia > Planctomycetales > Planctomycetaceae > SXXK01. The sequence goes on from JANMEV010000167.1 coordinate 5,345, forward strand.
TCTTTGGCGGAGTCGGAAACGATGGCATCACGATCGCTGGCGGAGACAACATTGTTCTGGGCGACAACGGAGCCGCAACATTTAACTCTGTCGGCGGCCTTCTGACGCTGAGAACCTCGGACACCGCAAACGGTGGACTCGACGTGATCACGACCGGTGCGGGCAATGATGTCGTCTTTGGCGGATCGGCTCGCGACACAATTGCCGTCAACAACGGCCGAAATCTTGTGCTGGGAGACAATGGCACGGCGACATTCAACGGACTCGGCCTATGGTTAACCGTTGACAGTGCGGAACCTTCCGTCGGCGATGATGACACCATCACAAGCGGCACCGGCGACGACACCATATTCGGCGGTGTCGGTGGAGATACGATCGGCGTGTCTGACGGAAAGAACGTCGTTCTCGGTGACAACGGCAGCGCGACGTTCAATGCGGCTGGCCAGATTCTGACTGTCACCACGACCAGCTCCGCGAACGGCGGCGTGGATATCATCACCAGCGGCATCGGTGACGACGTCGTGTTCGGTGGTTCTGCCAACGACACCATCACCGCGTCAAATGGCAAGAATGTCACCACCGGCGACAATGCTCGTGCCTCGTTTGATCCGAGCGGCCAGATTCGCACCATTGAAACCATCGACCCAGCTGTCGGCGGCAACGACACGATCAGCACAGGGCTCAACGATGACGTGATTCTCGGTGGTGCAGCGAACGACACTATCACAACGACTGGCGGCAACAATGTCATCCTCGGCGACAACGGCATGGCAGCGTGGAACGCGGCCGGTGTACTGCAGTCGGCGTCAACGACAAACCCGACTATTGGCGGAAGCGACACCATCACCAGCGGCGCTGGCAATGATCTCGTCATCGCTGGAACTGGCGGAGATACAGTCACTGCAGGAGCGGGCAATGATCTGATCTTCGGCGACCATGGTGTGGTGACGGGCAACATTCTGCTGACTCAGTTGCCGCTCAACACGCTCACGCCCGCCTTCACGTTTACATCCATCTCAACGCTGACCGCTGATATGGGCGGTGATGACCTGATCCGAGCCGGTGCCAATGACGACATCGTGATCGGCGGCCAGGGCTTCGACAGGATTCTTGGTGAAGCTGGCGACGACGACATCATCGGCGGTCACTCGATTGCCAATGGGAATGACTCGGGGGACTGGATCGACGGAGGCAGTGGGAGTGATTACATCGCTGGCGACAATGCCTACATTCACCGCGAACCTCGCACCACGGATACTCGCTGGCGAACGCTGGCGGGCACGACCATGCTGGGTGTCGATGGAAATGGTGCCGTCACTTCAACAACGCAGGCTGATCCATCCGGAGCCGCCAAGCGAACAGTGACTCTGTTCAACCATACTTCAACCACAGCCAGCGGCTTGTTTGGCAATGATCGCATCGCTGGAGGCAATGACAACGACACGATCTTCGGGCAGCTTGGCGACGACGCCATCCAGGGCGACGGAGCGGCTATCAACATTTCCGGAGCGATGATCTTCGATATCGCTGCGACTAAGCTGTCGGAAGATGACTACGACGGTGTTGGCCGAGACGGTGACGACTATGTCGAAGGCGGTGGCGGCAGCGACACGATTCTCGGCAACCTTGGCCAGGACGACTTGATCGGTGGCAGCTCGAACCTCTTTGGAACGCCAGCTGCGACCAATCGTCCAGACAGTGGTGACATCATCTACGGCGGCTCAGGGACTCGAGCGGCTCGAAATAATTCAGGTGACACATCGGCGAACGGACACGCACGCGATGCCGACGTCATCCTCGGCGACAATGGCAACATCTTCCGCATCGTTGGCATCAACGGAGTTGCGAGCGGATCGGGCTACCTGCAGTTTACGTACGACACGTACGGAACTCAGAAGATCGTTCCTCGCACGATTCAGTATCTTGAATACGCGTTCGGAAGCGTCAACAACACTGCTTTGAATGATGAACTCCACGGCGAAGCGGGCGACGACATCATTCACGGCATGTCAGGCAATGACGTCATGTTTGGCGATGGCCAGGACGACGATGTGGTCGGCGGAGCTGGCAACGATCGCATCTCCGGCGGCGACGGCGAAGACGGTATTCTGGGCGATGATGGTCGCATCTTCACAAGTCGTAACGGACAGCGCGAAACCCTGCATGGCATTCTCACCGCGACAGCCTCGGCAGAAGTCGTTCTGACGGGAACGGTCGTCGGTGTCGTGACGAACATTGATGACCGACTGAAAAAGTCTGTGGACCTGGCAAGCTACCTGATTGGCGGCCATGACATCGCGTATGGCGGTCTCGGTGATGACTTCATTCACGGTGGAGCAGGGGACGACTCACTGTCCGGAGCTGAAGCGACCGCCGCATGGTACATTACGACAGCTCAGGGCGATTCTTCGATTCTCAACTACAACGCCACGGCTCGAAAATTTGCCGCCTACAACGCGGTGGATCCACTTTCGAAAATAACGAACTTCGTGTTGAACTTCGATGCAACCGACTCCCTCGGCGCAAAGTCCAACGACGGGGTGGATAACATCTTCGGCGACGAAGGAAATGACTGGCTGGTCGGCGGAACCATGAACGACCGTATGTTCGGCGGCATGGGCGATGACCTGCTCAACGCCGACGACAATCTGGAAACCAACGGCAGCCTGAACAACGTCGTCGACGCTCCAGCCTTTGCCGATGCTGACTTCGCATTTGGCGGCGGCGGGTTCGACGTACTGATTGCAAACACCGGCGCCGATCGATTGATCGACTGGTCAAAGCGATTCAACACGTTCGTCGTTCCCGTTCTGCCAACGGTCGCCGCGCCGATGATCGCTGCTCCGACAGTACTTCGAGATCCGACACCTCCACTCGTCAACTTGTTGCTGGAACTTGGCCGCTCCGGTGGTGCCGACCAGTCAATCAGCGTCGCAGCCGATGCTCTCTACGCAGAGCTTGGACTAGTGACAGTCGAAGACGGTCCAATCTGGAACGCTCAGATCTGGCAGGGTCTTGATCGTGATCCACGACCGATGAACCTGATTCGAGGCATCGATACGCTGGGCAAAGCCGAAGCACGTCCAGCCACTCCGACTCGCGTCACACCGGCAACGACAGCTCTGGCGTTGACGCCAACATTCAATTGGCTGGCCATCCCAGGAGCGGCTCGCTACGAGATCAAGATTGATCGAATCGATGTTCCGCAGGCAAACGTGCTGCGTAACGCGACATTGACAGGAACGAGCTACACGGCACCGACTCCGCTCGTTCGAAACGCATCGTATCGGGTCTGGATTCGAGCCATTAACGCGCGTGGCGAAGTGCAGGTTTGGAGCCAGGCACTGACCTTCAAGGTTGTTGCGGCTGAAAAGCCGTCGTTGACAGACGAGGCTTCTTTGGAAAGTCTGACCGTTGACGCCGTGTTGACCGAAGCGGCACTGAAGTCTGTACTCGACAGCTTCCTGCATTCTTCCGCGAAGGCAATTTTCGTCTCATCGACGAAAAACGACACAAACCAGAAGAGTGCTGAGTCCCAAAGCTTCGACTCGCTGGCTAAGCCAGCCTTCATTCATCAAGCGAAGAGCACAACTGTGAATTGGCGGACGCCTGAAGCTTCTCTCCCAACGAGAGAAGCGGAAAGCAGTGAGATCGATACTCTGATCGAATCCATTACCAACGATCTGTTGCTCGCTTCCGAGTGAGAGGCGACCAACGTCACCTTTCGAACAACCTCGTTCGGGAATTGAGCGTCAGCCGTTTCCTGATCAATTTCAGACCCAAGTGGGTCTGAAATGCGACGGGGAGCGGCTGATGGTGCCCTGCGGACTGCTGTGTGGATCGTGAGCGTTAGACGAGTGCTATCGATCCTGACGGTGACAAGACGAAGATTCGCAACGCCCCGACTTTGATGCCGATTAATTGACTGACTCGGTCGTTCAGCAAATGGAGTTTGCCGGATAGTCCGTCGGTGTCGATTGTTCAATCGGGGCAGAAACATGGGTCACGGACTGACCACGCGAAACCTTATTCTGGGTTTCGTATTGTTATTCTCAGCATCAGGCTGCAAAGTCGGACCGAATTGCCGACCCTGGCACGACCCGCTTCGAGCCGAATGGCGGCAGGAACTCGATGCCAGCCTGCGAACAGACAAAGCGGTCGATCCGATGTGGTGGGCGAGCTTCGAAGACCAGTCCCTGAACACTCTCGTCGATCGTTCGCTGTCGCAGAATCTCTCACTGCAGGAAGCCGTAGCCCGCATTCAGGAATCCCGCGCCCGACTTGGTGTCAGTCGCGGCTCCCTGGGACCGGATATTACTCAGACGAACTCCTACTCCCGCGTCGATATCAGCGACAATGGAAGCCCGTTTGGAATCTCTGGCCTTTCATTTCCGCCTTTCGATCTCTGGTCTTCTGGCTTTGATGTCTCCTGGGAACTGGACGTTTTTGGGCGAGTTCGGCGAACCATGGACGCTGCCCACGCCGATGTCCACGCTTCGATTGAAGATCGCAACGCGGTTCAGGTGACGCTGCTGGGGGATGTCGCCACGAACTATGTAATTGTCAGAGCGATCGAGCAGCGGCTGGCCAACGCAGCCGAGAACGTGCGAATCCAGTCGGAGACAGTTCAGATCACATTGGATCGATTCGAGGCCGGTGATGTGAGCGAGCTGGATGTGTCCCTGGCGCGTACTCTTCTCTATCGAACTCAAGCCGCAATTCCACAACTGGCACGCGAACGCGACCATGCTATCAACCGATTGTCCGTTCTTCAGGGTGAGCAACCTCGCGAGTTGACCGACTCCATCACCGCTGAGGGCTCGATCCCAAAACCGCGCAACGAAATTGAGATCGGAATCCCAGTCAACCTTGTGCGACAGCGACCGGATGTGAGGCGTGCCGAGTGGGAGGTTGTTGCTCAGTCCGCAAGAATCGGTGTTGCCACTGCCGATCTATATCCACGATTCTCTTTGACGGGTCTGTTCACCGTGGATTCCATCGAGCTGAATCAATTGTTCGATGGCGATAGTCTGGCTATGCGCGTTGGACCGCAGATTCGATGGAACATTTTCAGCTTCGGGCGAGTTCGCAGCAACATCGCCATGCAAAACGCCCGGTACGATCAGTCCATTGCTCGATACCGACAAGCGGTCCTCCGAGGGGTTGAGGAGGTGGAAAACTCGCTTGCCAGCTACCGTCGATATCGAGACGCAGAAACAAAACTCGCGAAGGCCGTCGAATCGGCCCGAAAGGCGGCAGCGACGGCGGCTCAACAGTATCGCGAAGGCGATGTCGGATTTCAGACGCTGCTTGATGCTGAGCGATCTCTGGCGGTCACTCAGGACGAACATATTGCCATGCTGGGCAACGTCACACTCAGCGTTGTGCAGCTGTACAAAGCCCTTGGTGGAGGCTGGAACTGGCAGGCCTCCCAGGCTGGACCTGGCGGTTTGCCGACAGCAAAACAATCGCCGCCCAACGAAATTCACGCGATAGCAAATGCTGAAACATCAGCCGAGCAACAGGCCAAATCGCTTTCTGAGAATTAGTCCTCGTCGCCGATGTGCTCTTTGACGACCGACTGAAAACAATCTACGATCACATTAGATGACGCGAGCGTCATCTAATCACTTCAGGACGATTTTATGAGTCAAACATCAATCACGCCCAAATCGGCCGGGCGGCCTCGGGACCTTGAACTCCAGAATCGTCGCCGGTCCGAAATCATTGCTACCGCAACTCGCCAGTTTGCCAGCAGCGGCTACGGCGCGACCGATGTGCAGTTGATCGCCGACGAACTGGGAGTCGCCAAGGGGACCGTGTACCGCTACTACTCAACCAAAGAAGAGCTCTTCCTGGCAACGGTCGACGAAGGAATGCAGCGGCTTCAACAAACCGTGGACGAAGCAACAGCCGCCGCACAATCATTGATCGATCGTGTCGAACTGGGAATCATGGGCTACCTGAGATACTTCGATCAACACCCGGACATGATCGAACTGATCATTCAGGAACGAGCCCATTTTCGCGACCGTGTGAAACCAACTTACTTCCTTTATCGCGACGCAAACCTGGACCCCTGGCGTGAGCTGTTTGGCGAGATGATCCGCGATGGCCAGATTCGGGACATTCCGGTGGATCGAATCACCGCAGTGATCTCCGATCTGCTCTATGGCACGATATTCACGAACCATTTTGCCGGACGGAAGAAGTCCCTTTCAGTGCAGTGCCGGGATGTTATTGATGTCGTCTTTCACGGTATATTGGCAACCGCCGATTCGAGGGAACAATGATTAAGCGTGGCGGGCTTTTCAGACAGTTCACGTTTGCCTGTCTGGGACTTGGAGGAATGTGCGTCACCAGCTCCGTGGGATGCAATTCGAATAAGGAAGTAGCGTCCATCGCTCCACAGAAGGCGTCTCCCGTCCCCGTGACAGTTGTGGCTGTGACCACACGCGACGTCCAGCGGCGAGTCTCCGTCGTCGGCTCATTGCGCGGCTTTGAACAGGTGACCGTGACTCCCAAAGTTGAAGGCCGTGTCGCCAGAACCGCCGTTGATGTCGGCGATCGCGTCGCGCCGGGAGCGACTTTGCTTGAGCTCGATCCGACCGATTATCAGCTTTCCGTCGACGAAGCTCAGCGAATGCTTGAACAGGAACTGACGCGTCTGGACCTGACAAAATCCCCGACCGAAGACTTCGATATCGAAACGCTTCCATCAGTCCAAAGCGCTCGCCTGCTTTGGGAGAACGCTCAACGACAGTTCGAACGACAGCAGAACCTCGCCGAGACCAAGGCGGGCGTGCAACGTTCGCTGGAGCAGGCAGAAACTGATCTCAAGGTCGCCGAAGCTGCGCTGCGACAGACTCGAATCAACGCCCGAACAAATCTGTCTGCCGTAAAGCATCGCGAAGCCATGTTGTCCCTGGCGACTCAGAAGCTGAGCGAAACAACAGTCCTGTCGCCGATGCTGAAGACTCAGGACCCACTGGGCGGCATGACTGAGTTCGTCATTTCACAGCGGTTGGTCACAGTCGGCGAAATGGTCCGTGCTTTCCCGTCGACGCCGGTCTATGAACTAATCGCCGACAATGTCCTGAAACTTCATGTCATGGTGCCGGAACGATACCTGTCACAGGTTCAACTCGGACTGGATGTGGAAGTGCGAGTCGAAGCTTACGCCGACGAAGTGTTTCCTGGAAAGGTGGCTCGAATCAGTCCGGTGATCGATCCGCAGAGTCGTTCCTTTGACGTGGAAGCACACGTTCCGAATCAGGATCATCGACTTCGACACGGCGGTTTTGCAAAAGTCGAAGTCGTTGTTGGTAGATCCGATCAGGCCATCACGGTGCCGCTGGAGAGCATCACTCGGTTTGCCGGTGTCACAAAAATCTTCCGTGTCCGGGACAATAAAGCAGAAGAGGTTGAGATCCCCGTCGGGACGCAGGGTACCGGCTGGGTCGAAGTCCTCAGCGGACTAGACCCCACTGATGTTGTGGTGACAAGTGGTCAATCAAAGCTGGCAAACGGTACTGAGGTCACCATTCGCGAACCGGAAACAGCAGCCCCGGAAGCACCCCGCAGCGAATAGTCGCAACAACGTCGAAAAGTGCATTCCTCGCAAGCATGTGAATGACATGGAGCCCGTTTGTGAACATCTGGGAAATCTGTATCCGCCGTCCGATCTTCACGCTGATGATCGTGATGGCGCCTGTCGTGCTGGGCCTGGCCGCCTATCCGCGATTGGGTGTGGACCTCTTCCCGAACGTCGACTTGCCTGTTGTGGTGGTCACAATGACGCTCAAAGGCGCCAGCGTTGAGGAAATGGAAACTTCGATTACACGCGAGGTCGAAGAAGTCGTCAACACGATCTCCGGAATCGATGAACTGCGATCAACAACAAAGGAAGGTTTCTCGCAGGTCATCATCAACTTCCACCTTTATAAAGACGGAGACGTAGCCGCTCAGGAAGTCCGCGACAAGATTGCCACCATTCTCAGCCGCCTGCCCGTGGGAACAGATCCGCCACTGATTGACAAGTTCGATATCGATGCGGCACCGGTTGCGACGATCGCGGTTTCCGGCGGCAGGAACTTTCGCGAAGTCACCGAAATTGCCCGGGAGTCGATCAAGGAGAATCTCGAAACCGTCCAGGGAGTCGGCGCTGTGACGCTTGTGGGCGGTCAGCGTCGAGCGGTTAACATCTACGTCGATACTGACAAGCTCGCGGCGTACAGGCTGTCGGCCGATGACGTCCGACAGGCGTTGATTCGCCAGAATATGGAACTGCCTGGAGGGCGAATCGATCAGGGCATTCAGGAGCTTGTGCTTCGAACAATGGGACGACTTGAAAAGTCGTCGGATTTTCTCGACCTGATTGTTGCCAATCGCAACGATCAGCCAATCCGAATCCGTGACATCGGGCGAGTCGAGGACGGCGTCGAAGAGCCGCGCGGACTGAGCCGCCTGGATGGCGAGAATGCCGTGAGCCTCATCATCCAGAAACAATCCGGAACGAACACTGTCGAAGTCGTTCACGCCGTCAAAGAGCGGCTGAGTAAAATCACGCCGTTGCTCCCGGCGGATATCAAAACCGTCATTATTCGCGATCAGTCCCGATTCATCGAAGCATCAATCGAAGAAGTGAAATTTCACCTGCTACTGGCCGCGGTGCTGGTAAGTCTCACGATCCTGCTGTTCATTCGCGACTGGCGAACAACGATCATCGCGACGCTCGCCATTCCGATGTCGATGGTGCCAACCTTCGCCTTTATGGCCTACATGGAATTCTCGTTAAACAACATCACCATGCTGGGTCTCATTCTGGCGATCGGAATTGTGATCGATGACGCGGTGGTTGTGCACGAAAACATCTTTCGGCACATGGAAGAGTATGGACGATCGGCCCGAGAAGCCGCCCGGACAGCCACTGCAGAGATTGCGTCCGCCGTTTTCGCCACCACGATTTCGCTGCTTGTGATCTTCATTCCTGTAGCATTCATGCAGGGGCGAATCGGGCGATTCTTTAACTCGTTTGGCTTCACCGTCGGCTTTGCAATTCTGATGAGCATGTTCGTTTCCTTCACCATGACTCCCATGCTGTGCTCACGATTTCTCAAACTGGAATCCGGACACAGTACCAGTAAGAGCGGTTTCTTCACGCGAATGATCGACGACTCATATCTGTGGATTCTCGGTGTCTCGCTTCGCCACCGCTGGGCGATAGTGCTGCTGTCCTTCGCCACACTTTTCTCAACACCCGTGATCTTTGGCTGGATCGGAAAAGACTTTGTCCCGAAGGACGATCAAAGCGACTTTGAAGTCGTGATGACTCTTCCGGAAGGCTACACTCTGGATCGAGGAAATCACCTGCTTCAGGAAATCGAAGGCCGACTTCAGCAACTGAGAGGCGTTACGCACGTCTTCACCATCATCGGTGACACCACAGGCCGAGTTGCCAAGGGGCAGGGCGATGTCACTGAAGCTCGAGTTTACTGCAGGCTTGTCGATCTGACGGAACGCGACTATTCACAGTTCGAAGTCATGTCAGATGCCCGCCAAGTGATGAGCGACTATGTCGATCTGCGAGTCGCCGTTCAGGAAGTCGCTGCCTTCCAGGCAACCGGATTCCGTCAGGTGGATATTGACCTGAATCTCGTCGGGCCTGATCTGGTGAAGCTGCAGGAGTATGCCAACAAAATCAAATCCTGGCTGGCAACTCGCGGACACTACGTGGACGTCGACACCAGCCTGTCACTCAGCAAGCCCGAACTGCGAGTCCGAATCGATCGCGACCGTGCATCCGATCTGGGCGTTTCTGTTCAGACAATTGCTTCGACACTTGGCATCCTGGTCGGCGGTGAACCGGTCACTAAATACAAAGAAGGCGACGAACAGTTTGACGTGTGGCTACGTGCCGAACAATCACTGCGTAACGATCCAGCGGCCGTCGAAGCGATGACCGTTCCAACCACCAGCGGAGGACTCGTACGAATGTCCAACGTTGCAACGCTGGAGCCGGCTTTGGGACCGACGGCCATCGATCGATACGGCCGACAACGTCAGATCGTCGTTCTGGCAAACCTCAAGGGTATCGCTTTGGGCGAAGCGATCACCGAGATCGGCAATTACGTTCAGACTCTGGACCTGCCTCCTGGCTACCGACACGAATTCATCGGACGAGCGAAACTGCTGGCTGAGTCCAACACAAACTTTGTGATCGCGTTTCTGCTCAGCTTTCTTTTCATGTACATGGTGCTTGCCGCTCAGTTCGAAAGTCTGGTCCATCCGATCACGATCATGCTGGCCCTGCCGCTGACTCTTCCATTTGCCTTTCTGTCTCTGTTTCTGTTGAAGACCGACTTCGACATCTATGCCGTCTTCGGGCTGTTCATGCTGTTCGGCATCGTCAAAAAGAACGGCATTCTTCAGATCGACTACACGAATGTCCTTCGCGCCCGTGGAATGAAGCTTCGGGCGGCCATTCTGGAAGCCAATAAAACGCGTTTGCGTCCCATTCTGATGACAACCCTCATGTTGATCGCGGCAATGGTTCCAATCGCCATGGGCCAGGGCCCTGGCGCAGGTGCCCGCGCCAGCATGGCGAAAGTGATCATCGGCGGACAGGGACTTTCCCTGCTGCTGACATTGCTTGTCACTCCCGTGGCTTATTCACTGTGGGATGACTTTAGTCGTCTTTTCCGGAAGTTGCTGGCATGGCTTGGGATGCAAAGTTCTGAACCAGCACCAATTGATGCATCCGAATCCACAACGGCCATGTAACTCAGCATCTCAGTGTTTTGGCCAAAGAACGCCTGGCATTGCCGCCGACCATTCCCAGGCGAGAGCGTTCGATTTTCTTGAGCTCATTGCAGACTTCTCCTGCTTCGCCAGCGAGTTCCAGTCCTCGAAACGAAAGCGGAATCACCGCACCGTTCGCCCATTCAACATGACGATTCTCATTGGCGTCCCTCAGTTCCTGCCGATCCATTTTTCGCTTCCTGATGATTCCCAAAAGAATGGAAGCATATAAAAGAAAACCGCCAAGTCACCTGAACATCGCAGCCACCGCCTGTAGCCCGACCTGTCACAGGTCGGGAAAGTAGCCTCTTCGTTGGATCACATGGGTTCGATTGACAACCCGACTTCGGCTGACCCCGTGCAAACTTGCGGATCTGAGACAGATCCGCCTACTGTCCAAAGTAGCCGTCTCGCTCCGCCGAGACGAGCCTTGCTGTATGCATGTCATCAGCCAAAGCCGCCGGCCACTTTTGCATCGCATGCGATGGGCGAAGAAAATAGCGACCAGCATCAATCAACCACGTCAAAGTACCAAGGCCCAGCTCGCAGAACGAAATGGCTAATTTAAGGGCCCCACGACGCGAGCGAGTTTAAAGAGCAGCTGAGCGATCCAAGTCTTGCCAGAACCCTTAATAGTTTGGCCAATGTTGTGATCCGAGTCGTCGTTCCTCGCGTTAAGGAGAAAAGATTTTTCAGACTCTTTCTCGTTTTGGCGGCGTTATGAGGCAACTTTCGTTTCAAGCAGGCATCACCCTGACATCGGGGACCGGTTGGTTTAGGCCAATCATTCGCGAGTCTTCATGGCCAATCCACGGACTCATTCTCAGTGAGGACGGTATTCAGGTAGAACAGACGTTTCTTGACCGATTGATCGGTTTCTCGATCGGTCTCGTGCCGTGGGAGCGTGTTCTATCTATCGACTACTGCTGGTTCGGTATGCGTGTCATGTATTTGCAATGTGACGAAACATACGAGATGACTGTCACTGCTCCTGGCTCATACGAGGAAACGACGGCGTACCTTCAGGATCTCGCCCTGCACTGGAACCTTTTTCCCCGGACGCAGCAACACGACATGCCGAAACTGTAACTACGTTGATCAACAGACTGCCTCACGGTATCTCAATCCAATGCACTGACCAATCCTTTGAAACTTCAAGACCGATCCTGTGATCCGCGGTTTCCATCACGTTGCTCAGCCCAACTTCCGCACGTCCTGTAGCCCGACCTGGCACAGGTCGGGAACATGCCCTCTTCGTTGCATATCGTGCGTTCGATGGTCAACCCGACTTCAGCAGGCAATGTGCCAAAGTAGCCGTCTCGCTCCGCCGAGACGAGCCTTGCTGTATGCATGTCTTTCAGCATCGCCGCTTCCAAATTGTCAACCCAATTTGATACGTAACGCTCTATTGACGCGCGGTCACTCGTCGAATCGCCGCAACGACGTCCATTTTTCAGAGTGAGATGACAATCTTCCCCAACAGCCCAATCCGTCACGGAAATTCCGGTCGAAAATCAACTCTTCTACAGTTTTCTTAGACTAAGACAGCGACCGCCTAGTCTCAGCGTGCAAACATGCGGAGGCAATTCGACGGAAGAGTTGCTGCTTGCTGCTACTCCAGGATTTCAAAATGGCTCCACCCAGTTTTGATCGCCGGAATCGACGAGGCGTCACCATGCTTGAACTGTTGGTGAGCCTGTCGATCATTGGCCTTTTGGCGGCGTTGTTGCTTCCTGCCATTCTCCGATCTCGCGAACGAGCCTGTACGCTGCAATGCAAGAACAACCTCAGACAGATGGGCCTTGCCGGTTCGAACGGTTTTGGAGGCGGCATTCTGGCCGCAGTTGGACATTCTAATTCGGCCGCGAGTACGGCGATACCGGTGTTCCGCTGCCCGGCTGATTCAGGAAGCGACGTCGTGCAACGAAAAGACGGACCCGCCTGGTTTGGCAGATCGAACTTCTCTGGTGTGCTGGGCGACGGTCGATCAAGGGGCTACTACGGAGTTCATGAAATTAATCCCATTTCGGCGGATGGCTTCCCGCGTTTTACTGGATCAGGACCAACTGAGGTCACCGATGGACTGAGCAATACTCTTTTTCTTGGTGAGCAGGATTCGGAACCAGCGGACCCACTAAACGCATGGACGCACATGTCAGGAGCAAGCTGCGAACGACCACCCAATGCGCGAAGCAGCGATGGTAAGAAACTGGCGGACGGCTTCAGGAGCGTCCATCCAGAGAACGGCGCAAATTTTCTGCTGGGCGATGGTTCCGTTAGGTTCATTTCAGACGGCATCGACCTGACGGCGTATCACGCCATATCCACAATCGCTGGCGGAGAGGTGGTCGGTGAGTTTTGACAACCGCGTCCTTGCTTTGGCCTTCAATAGCCCGACCTGTCACAGGTCGGGGACGTAGCCTCTTCTTTGGATCACATGGGTTCGATTAATAACCCGACATCGGCTGACGCAGTGCAATCCTGCGGTTCTGAGACAGATCCGCCTACAGTCAGCCAAAGTAGCCGTCTCGCTCCGCCGAGACGAGCCTTGCTGTGTGCATGTCATCAGCCAAAGCCGCCGGCCACTTTTGCATCGCACGCGATGGGTGAAGAGAATGGCAATCGGCATTCACTCAACCACGACAAAGAACCGAGGCTCATCTCGCAGAGCGAGATGGCTACTTTGGTAACCAGTGGATGCCTCAGTCTCAAGCAGCTTCTCTCTTCTACCGTCGCAGCAAAAACTCGTTCGAATTCAGCACGGCCCAGGCGATGTCCTGGAGGGCGGTGCGGCGGTCGGGTTTGGAGTTGAGGTAGGCTTGCATCGAATGAAGTTCGTCAGGCGATGGGGAACGAGTCAGAGCGGACCAGTAGAGTTGGTCGAGGAATTCGTCGGTGGATTGGTCGCCGGTCATGGCTCGAGCGACGCTGTTTTGGTCGTTTCGCAGAAGGTCGGAGATCAATTCGCCGCTGACCATTTCCATGGTTTGAGCCAACGTTGTTTCGCCCGTGCGTTCGCATTCGCAGGTGAGAAGTCGGCTGGGCTTTCCGAAGAGTGCGAGGAACCGATCGCCGTTTTCTGGGCGACTGTAGCGGTTTCCGCCGTTACGGACTCCTGTTAGTTGGACTGCTCGAATGCCTGCCGGATGACCGCCAAACATTGCCGGAGCCTGCAGCACCTGCCCGATGCCGTCCAGAGTCTGCTCAGCCGTCAGACGCCTCGGAACGACGTGGGAGAACAGGGTTTCGTCGGCACGGTTCGTCTCATTGGGCTCAGAGGACAACTGATACGTATTCGAATTCAGGATCAATCGCATCAGGTGACGCACGCTGAAGTTGGACTGCACGAATTCTGTTCGAAGTGCGTTCAGCAACTCCGGGTTGGACGCGGGGTTCGTGGCACGAAAGTCGTCGATTGGATCAACGATGCCAACGCCCATTAACTGAAACCAGATGCGGTTCGCCTGAGTCGCTGCGAAGCGTTCATTGGCGGGATCGCTGAGCCACGCCGCGAGTTGTTGAAGTCGATCCTGATCCTTTTGGTTGGCCAGTTCTTTGGCCCGTTGAGACGCATCGCCGAGAAATCGCAAGCCAACATTCTTCCCCGTTGTGGGATTCTTAACGTCCCCATCGGCCTTCATGAAAACGACTTGCTCGCCGCTGAATTCGTGCTTGTCGTTTTCATCGCGGCGCTTATTTTCGATGATCTTGTAGTCGACTCGCGCGAAGAAGTTGGTCCAGCCGTAGTAATCATCCTGAGTCCATCGATCGAACGGATGATTGTGGCACTTCGCACATTGAAGTCGGACTCCCAGAAACACTTGCGCCGCCGATTCGGATCGCTCTTCAGGAGTTCGCAAGGCGCGGTAGAAGTTGCTTGGGGCTTCCGTGTAAGTGCTTCCTCGAGCGGCGATAATCTCCGCGGTGAACTGATTGAGCGGCTTGTCCGCGACGACACTTTCGCGAATCCAGTGATAGAAAACCTCAACTCCTTTCGAGTCCAGCGTCTTGTCTTCGACTCGCAGCAGATCAGCCCAGCGGAGGGCCTGGAAGTCGACGAACTCCGGTGATACAAGCAGTTCGTCGATCAGTCGACTTCGCTTGCTCCGATCGGTGGACGCCAGAAATTCCTTCGCCCGTTGAGCCGTTGGCAGCAGTCCGGTCAGGTCCAGCGAAACACGCCGCACGAACGTCGTGTCGTCACACAGCGGCGACGGATTCACTTTCAGCCGTTGAAGTTGAGCGAAGACTCGTTCATCCACCACGTTGGCCGGTTGAGGCGAGCTGAATACGAAGTTGGGACGATCGGGAACAAATTCGATTCGAGCTGTCGTCTGCTGATTCAGGTAGCGAACCGTGATGCTTGTCTGCCGCGAAACTTCGGACTCGGCAAATTCGACGACACCACTGGAGGAAATCCGGACCGTTGGATCGGACGATTCGAACACCACGAGGTGCGTGACGTCTTTTGTCGAGTCGTCCGAAAACGTGGCTGTTGCCTTGAGCGTTGCCGTTCGCTCGGGAGCGTGCAATGTTGTTGCAGCGGGAGTTACTTCCAGTCGAGCGAGTTGCGGGACCTGATCGTTGTCGCCGGGCATGCCAGCGGCGATCCAGCTTCGCAACAGTTGATACTCCGCCGAGTCCACAGAAAACCGGCGGCCTCCTTCATGCGGCACCTGCATCGATGGCTTGCGAAGCAGAAGACTGTCATCCGGGTTCAGCACGTTCGTCCTGCGACCGGCAAGCTGGCGAGTCAGCGTGATAAAGTCAGCTTCCGGATCCTGGCCTCGCAGCGAAATCTTCAGGCCACCTTTGCCGATCTGATTCCCATGGCAGGTTCCAAGACTGCAACCCGACCTCGACAGCACAGCCATGACCTCGTTGCGAAACGAAGGGGCGACAGCGGCCGACGACCTTGAAGCGTCATCACTCGCGCGGAGGCTGCCGTGTTGGAACAGAATCAGAGCGATCGCGATTTGGGCTGGACGAAGCATCGGTTTCACAATTGTTTAGAGGCGGGCTGAGGGGCGGGCAAACCACAGATCGGCTGTCATTGTCCGAGTTACATCGCCGTTGTCCAGCTTGATTCCCGAGCTTCATCGGTTGAGTTTACTCAGGGTTCTGATTGTCGGACCAGCTTCGATTGAGTTGGCGGAGGAGTGCGGGATAGCTCCTCATTCCCCAATGGTGCATTTTGCCTGTGGTCCATCTGATTCCGTTTCGGGAAGGTTGAATTCCTTTCCGTGTATTCAGTGTTTTCCGTGGTAACCACTGTGATTTTTTTGCCGTTACAGTAGATCTGGCAAAAGCCGGGTGAACCACGGAAGACATCGAATACACGAACGAATTCCGAGGAATCGGTGATGAAGTGGCAGGCGTTTCTAAGGAAAAGAACGTATCGAAGTGAAAGGCCTCGCGCGGATTCTCAGGAAACATCGTTCCTGCTTTCTTTCGTCGAGAATCCTGGCAATAATGACTCGCCTGCCGGGGTTCGAACAAAGCGGATCCTGCTATTCAGACTTCTTTCATCTGACGGATCTGCCTCCGCAAATTCGTTGGACTTTCCCACCTTATTAATGAGCGCGGAGAATTCCATGACGACCCACTCCAGCGGAGCCTCACGACGAGACTTCCTCAAAACTTCAGCCACGGCAGCGGCTGTCACGGCGGCGATCAGCAATGTCGCTTCCGGCATGTATGTGTCTCAGGACGACACCATTTCCATCGCGCTCGTTGGTTGCGGTGGACGCGGAACCGGTGCTGCGGGCAACGCTTTGTCGGTCGACAATGGGCCGCTGAAGGTCGTAGCCATGGCGGACGTGTTCGAGAAGAATCTCGAAGCCAGCCATGGCAACCTCAGCAAGGAATACGGCGCGAGTGGCAAACTGGACGTGCCGCCGGAGCGTCGCTTCATTGGATTCGATGGCTACAAAAAAGCCATGGACGTTCTGAAGCCAGGTGACGTAGTGATTTTGACGACTCCGCCGGCCTTCCGCTGGGTACACTACACCTACGCGATTGAAAAGGGCCTGAACGTCTTCATGGAGAAGCCAGTCACTGTCGACGGCCCAACGACGAAGCGCATGCTGGCTTTGAATGACAAGGCGATCGAGAAGAATCTGAAGGTCGCTGTCGGTCTGATGTGCCGCCACTGCGAAGCTCGCCGAGAACTGTTTGACCGAGTTCAGAACGGCGAAATCGGCGAGATCACCATGTCTCGAGCGTACCGCATGGCCGGTCCAACCGGTACGGCCGCGACTGGTCCAAAGCCGGAAGGCGCCAGCGAATTGCTGTACCAGATCAGTCGCTTCCATGGCTTTCTGTGGCTCAGCGGTGGCGCGGTCAGCGACTTCCTGATTCACAACATCGACGAATCGTGCTGGATCAAGAATGCGTGGCCAGTCAGCTGCAAGGCGAGCGGCGGACGGCATTATCGCGGCGACAACGTGGACCAGAACTTCGATGTGTATTCGATGGAATACTCGTTCGAAGATGGCACCAAGCTGTTCATGAACGGTCGTACGATTCCGGGCTGCCATCAGGAATTCGCAAGTTACGCTCATGGTACGAAGGGGCTTGCTGTGATCTCGTCGGCGTCTCACTGGCCATCACGAGCTCGCATCTATAAGGGTCACAACGAAGATCCAAAAAACCTGGCCTGGGAGTTCCCTCAGCCAGAGAAGAACAATCCGTACGTTGACGAATGGAAGCACTTGATTGCCGCCATTCGAAACAACGAAAAGTACAACGAAGTCGAACGAGGCTGCATGGCCAGTATCGTGACTTCAATGGGTCGCATGGCGGCTCACACGGGTCAGGAAATGACTCTTGAGCAGATGATGAACTGCGAACACGAGTTCGCTCCAGACATCGACAAGCTGACTCTGGAATCCGAGTCGCCTCTGATGGCCGACGCCGAAGGCAAGTACCCGATTCCTCTGCCGGGTCTCGAAAAGTCACGCGAATACGCGTGATGCGTTTGCAAGCTCTTTGAATGTTCGAAGCGGCCTCCGAAGAAGTCTTCGGAGGCCGCTTCATGTGCGGACGATAAGAACTGACTCGCATAACCTCGTCGTCTTCCGCATCGACTTGCGGACGACCGGTTGAGGGCAGGCCGATCCGGGCGACGCTCGTAGTCGTTTCTTCTCAAACTCGGCGAGAAGTTTTGCGTTGCGCGATGCGGTGGCGTTGACGTTATCAAACGATAAACTGCGGCTCAGAATTGGGAGTAAAACCGGACGCGGCGGTCATTACAAAATTTTTCAGCGAACGAAGGGGTCAATCCCCAGTAAAGACGCGAACAGTAAAGCCGATCACAGCCTTAATCTTGCCCGTGCGAAGAATACAGTGTCTGGTTCCCGAAAGTTTCACGGAACCACTTTGAGGATTGGAACTAATGACTACTGATTTCCTAAGCCTGATCAGAGACGCCGCCGCCGCTGGCAAGTTAACGGCCGACTCACCGGCGAATCTGCAGACATGGCTTACTCGCGAGTGCTTCGCTCAGTATCGGCCTCGCCTTGAGCAACTCATCACAGCCGGTGAATGGTCAAAACTCGACGAGATGTTCTGGACTGCGATTCCGTTTGGAACCGGCGGGCGCCGAGGCCCAATGGGAGAAATGGGCTCAGCAACCATCAACGATCGAACCATCGCCGAATCGGCTCATGGCATGGCCGCCTATCTTCGAACAGCGGGCTGCCCCACTGGAGGATCGGCTGTGATTGCACATGATACTCGCAACAACTCGGCCCATTTTGCTCGCATCACAGCGTGTACCTTTGCAGCGCATGGTCTGAAGGTCTATTTGTTCGACGGGCACCGCGCGACGCCGACGTTGTCTTATGCCGTGCGAAGGCTTGGCTGCAACATTGGAGTCATAATTTCGGCGTCTCACAATCCGCCAGCCGACAACGGCTTCAAGGCCTACTGGAGCAACGGCGGCCAGGTCATTCCGCCGCACGATAAAGGCATCATCAGAGAAGTTGAGCAAGCCGAAACGATTCCCACGGTCGACTTTGCAACCGCTGTTGCTGATGGCCGAATTCAGATCATCGGCTCCGACATCGATAAGGAATACGTCGCTGAAGTCGTCAAACTGTCAGAATCAAAAAGCCGCAGCATCAGCGCCATCTTTACGCCATTGCACGGCGTGGGCGAAACGTCGGTTTACGCTGTTATCAAGTCCGCCGGCTTCACCGCCGTCGACATCTTTGAACCGCAGCGAGCGCCGGATGGGAATTTCCCAAACGTGCCGAAACACTTGCCAAACCCCGAAAATCTTGAAGTCTTCGACCCCGCGATTGAATGGGTGAAAAAGACACATCATGCGGCGGAGCTCATCCTGGCATCGGATCCAGACGCAGATCGCCTGGGAGTGATGGTGCGAAATTCATCCGGCAACTTCAAACCGCTCAGCGGCAATCAGGTTGGCGCTTTGCTGACCGACTATCTGTTTCGCAAGCGGAAGTTATCCGGTCGGTTTTCACCGGAGGACTATGTGATCGAAACACTCGTGACGACTCCGTTGACAAAGGCTGTTGCCGACTGGCATGGTGCTCGATGCTTCAACGAGTTGCTCGTGGGGTTCAAGTACATTGCTCAAACTATGGAAGAGCAGGGAATTGAACACTTTGTGTTTGGTACTGAAGAATCAATCGGCTTCCTTGCGGGCGGTTATTGCCGTGACAAAGATGCCAGCGTCGCAGCTCTGTACATTCTGGAACTTGCCGGTGAACTGCAGGCCGAAGGAAAAACTCTGCTGGATCAGCTCGACGTTTTGTACAGGCAATGTGGATATCACTGCGAAGGTCAAAAATCCATCTACTGCGAAGGCCCAACAGGCAAAGCAAAGATTGATGGTCTGATGAAGACTCTGCGTGACAAGCCGCCGGCTCAGTTTGGATCGGTCAAGCTCACAGAGGCCGCTGATTACAGCACTGGTCGACGAATGGCAATTCCGTCTGGCGAAAGTCTTGGGACGATCACTCATCCACGAGGCGACTTGCTCATCTACAAGTCCGATGAAACTCAGCCGGTACGAATTCAAATCGCCGGTCGCCCATCGGGGACGGAGCCTAAAATCAAGTTCTACTTCTTCTGCCAGTCCGACCTCGTCGACGGAAATCTTGAAGCCGCTCGCTCCGCCGGCGACAAAGCGATGAAGGAAGTCCAGCAAGCCCTGAGCACCTGGGCTCAGGAACAACTAAAGTAGCCGTCTCGCTCCGTCAAGAT
>JANMEV010000652.1:0-23343 GCA_031377305.1 Planctomycetota bacterium
CCGAGGCCCTGATAGAGTTCGCTTCCTGCACCGACGCTCCAGACCCACGCACCATCCGCCCAGATGGGCAGCGGCACAACGAGCGGAAACATGCCGAGAACTGTGGACAGCGTGCTCATGAGAATCGGTCGCATACGAGTCCGCACCGTTTCGCAGACCGCATCGACGGAATTCATGCCTTCTTCTCGCATGTAGTTCAGCCCCTGATGCACGATCAGAATTGCGTTGTTCACCACAGTGCCGATCAGAATCACAAAGCCCAGCATTGTGAGCATGTCGAGCGGCTGAAACACGAAGATGTTCATGATCCTCAACCCGCCGAGTCCACCGACCAGCGCCAACGCGACGCTGATCATTACGACCAGCGGATACAGAAACGATTCAAACAACGCGGCCATCAGCAAATAGGTGAGCAGCAGTGCCAGCAGAAGATTCCATTTGAGATCGTACCATGTGTCCGCCAGTTTGTCGGCTGTTCCGGCGAGCCGCACCTGATAGAGACCGCTCTGAAATCGCGGAGACTGCATCATGACTTTGCGGACTTTTTCATCGACCGTCTTCATCGCAGCTTCCAACGGAATGTCAGAGGCTGGTTTGAGCTGAATCGTGATTGCTCGCAGACGTTCGATATGGTTGACCTGTTCGGGGCCTCGACTAAGGATCACGTCCGCGACGGTCGACAGTCGAACCGTTTCACCAGACGGAGTGCAAATCGGCAGGTTCTCAAGGTCGTGCGAATGGCTGGCATAATCCGCGTCGCCGCAAATCACAAGGTCGATACGTCGACCTTCGTGCCAGTAATCGCCAGCGAAGGCTCCATCAACAAGTGCATTGACCGCATAGCCGAGCGACACAGATGTTACGCCCAGTTCGGCCGCTTTTTCCAGCTTGGGGACAACGTGCAGTTCAGGGCTTGAGAGATCAAGCCCTGGAATGGGGCGAAGCTGATTCGGGGGTAGAAGTTCCCCGTTGATCGCCGATACTCTGGTCATGGGGAACTCAGCCATCGTCAATCCGAACGCCTTCTGCGCCTCATCAACCAATCCTTCGAGATCCGGGCCCGTGATGTCGATGTCGATTGTACGGCCGCCGCTCAAGCCGCTGTCAAAGAGACTCGACTGACTGACGATCGGGATGACGCCCGGCTGAGACCCCGCCGCCTTGGCCAGGATCGGGATCAGCTCAGCCGCGCGCAGTTCGTCAACAGCTTTGGCGCCGAGGAACAGCATTCGGCCTCGAGCCACGAAGAAGAAGTCGTTGATCCTCGGATCGCCCGGCTTTCCTTCTTCAGCCCAATACGGCGTCAACTGGCGTTCGATGTCTTCACCCAGTTCAATCATTTTGTCGATGTTGTAACCAGGCGGAGGCAGAAGGATGGCAATGATGAGGTTTCGATTTCCTGTCGGCAGATATTCTGTCGCGGGCCACAGCAGAAAACTGCTCCAGACAGATCCAAGGCAGAACACAACAACGACCAGCAAACGCCAGAACCAACTTCCGCGAGCTGACATCATCCGTCGCATCACGCTGGCGAACAGTTCGTTGATCCAGTGACAGACTCGCACGAGTCCAAACAAACCGGATGGGCCATAGCTTGTGTCGTATTCCAAACTGGCGGATTTCTGATTTGCCAAAAGCCAGCATGCAGCGGCGGGAATCACAGTCACACTGACCAGCATGGAAATCCCGACCGAACACGCGATGGCGATCGAAATGTCGCGAAACAACTGCCCGGCCTGACCTTCGACAAAGATCACGGGCACGAAGACCACGATCATCGCGAGCGTCGCTGCGAGGACCGCGCCCCAGACTTCCTGAGTGCCATGCAGAGCTGCGTCGCGAGGCGACTTGCCCATCTGGAAGTGGCGATAGATGTTCTCAAGAACAGTGATCGCGTTGTCTGCGACCATCCCGACGGCGAACGCCATTCCGGCCAGACTGATAACGTTGATGCTTCGGCCGAAGATCTTCACGAACATGAACGTGGCGATCACGCTGATGGGAATGGAAAGGCCGATGATGATCACCGATCGAACGCTCTTTAGAAACAGCAACAGGATCAGCACCGCGAGCGCACCGCCCGAATATACGTTGCTTTCCACCAGAGCCGTTGCAGAATCCAGATAGGTCGTTTGATCGTAAACTTGTTCCATGTACAAACCCCTGGTCGCCAGGATTCCAAGGTTCAGCTCTTCGCACGCGATGCGCAGATTGTTGCCATAGATGCGAGTGCATTCGGCAAGCTCAAGAGTCGTGATTTCTCCGTCCTTGTTCAGGTCGAGATCTTCACGCGGTGGGCCCATGACTTCTTTGATGTTCGTATTGGGTGCCTGCTGAGCGTTGACAGCCAGCGCGTTCAATCCCATCTGTCGAACGACGCCGTCCGGCTTCTTGTAGGCAACGCCCACCGTCGCGACATCGCGGACTCGGATCGGCGAATTGTCACGAGTAACAATGATGGTCTCTTCAACCTGCTCAGGCGTTTGAAACTGGCCGAGTGTTCGCACGACATTTCGCTGTCGGCCCTCGGGGATATCTCCGGCGGACGTATTCTGGTTCTGGGCGATCAAGGCGGCTCGAAGCTGGTCGATGGTGACTCCGAAAGCAGCAAGACGAGTCGGGTTGACTTCGACGCGGAACTCCTGTTCCTGTCCACCGAACACATTGCCATTTGCGATGCCGGGGATGCGTTCGAAAGCCGCTTCAATCTTCTCTTCCGCGAACTTGCGCATCAGCGCTGGATTGTCGCGGCCCATGGTGAATGTCTTCAGCACCGGAAAATTGTCGGTGAGCAGATTGAGCTTCGGCAGATTGATCGGCGCAGTGCCTTCCATCAGCGGAGCCAGAGGTTCCCTGAGTTCCGGATGCTGGGCGATCAAATTGTTCAAATCGTCCCGAGTCGGCGGGATTGGTTTCAGAATGAACCACGCGATCGCGTTGGCGTTTCCATCGACGGTCGAGATCACGGGCTCACGAGCGTCGTCGGGATAGTTGGGTACCTGGTTCAGTTTCTCGGCGACGCGGGCTCGGGCATCGGCCAGATCTGTGCCAACGGCGAATCGCATGGTGATAGAACCCATGGAGTCCGAGCTTTCGCTTTTGAACTCGTCCATACCTTCGACACTCTTGAGTTGCTCTTCCTGCTCTTCAATGATTTCACGTTCCACTTCCTGCGCGCTGGCGCCCGGCCAGAGTGTGGTGATCGTGAGTTGCGGTTCGTTCACGTCCGGCGTCAGCTGAACCGGCGTCGCAAGGTACGCGATCGTCCCGAAAAGCAACGCCAGGATGACGCCGACGGTGAGCTTGACCGGGTTTTCAATGGAGAATTTAATCAGGTCCATGGCGGTTCGTTGCGAAGAGTAGGTTGATCTGTCTCAGTTCAACAGGTTTTCATTTTCAAGTGCTGAGTGCAGAGTTGTTTTGTTCGAGATCTGAGACAGATCCGCCTATGGCATAATCTGGACGGCGTTAAATGCTCGCAATCGTTCGGCTCCCTCGGTAACAACTTGCTGGCCAGCCTCGAGTGCTTCGCCGATTACCTGGATCGAATTGTCTGTGCTGATTCCGGTTGTGACAAGCACCTGACGAACGCTCATCGGTTTGCCGTCGGTGGTTGGATTGATCACGTAGATGAAAATTCCCTGGGAAGTTCGCACCATACTATCCTTTGGCACCAAAATCGCTTCCACATCCTGACCCTTGAATTCTGCTTCCGCCATCATGCCTTCGCGAAGAGCCGGAATGGGCGGCATCGTGCTGCTGTCCATTTCATTTTTAATGCGAATGATCACAGGAAAGCTACGAGAGCCGTTTTCCCAGTTGCTGCGAGGAACGATCGCCGTGACTTCGCCAGGCCAGGCTTTCGGCAGACCGTTACGATTACCAGTCCCCTGCACACTCAAAGTCACCGCGCGGCCGGGAGCGATTTGATCGATGTATTGCTGATCGATCTGCACTTCGACTTCAACCTCATCAAGCTCCGCGATCGTTGCGATCGGCGCGCCTTTGGACAACCATTGGCCAAGGTAGGTATGTTCTTCCACCATGAAACCATCGAACGGAGCTTTCGTCAGTCTCTTTTCGCGTTCGGCTTTCAGAAACTGGACGTGCTTCTCCTGAGCCTCCACTCGCGCTGCTGCCTGCTGAACGGTTTCGAGACGAGGCGTAGAAACTCGCGAGAGAACGGCGACGGCGGCCAGCCGATTTTGTTCGGCTGCGTCGAGATTATCCTGAGCATCCTTAACCTCGGTTGGATTCGCCGCGCCGCGCTGACTGAGGGCTCGCATTTCTTCCAACCGACGAGTGGCATTCGCATGAGTGACTTCCGCCGCCATTTTGCGAGCGTTCGCTTCGTCCTGGTCTTCTTTGCGTGGGACTTTAATCTCTTCCAGTTCCGCACGACGTTCCGCCAGCACGGCCTCTTGTTCAGCGATATCAAGATCTGTGGATTCCATTCGCAGTCGAGA
The DNA here is from genome assembly GCA_031377305.1 of Planctomycetota bacterium. Taxonomy (GTDB): domain Bacteria; phylum Planctomycetota; class Planctomycetia; order Planctomycetales; family Planctomycetaceae; genus SXXK01. Next base: position 4,467 of record JANMEV010000652.1, read on the forward strand.
AAGCAACGTGCCTTTGTTGACGAACGCACCGACCTCCAGAGGAAACTCTTCGACGACTCCATCCGAACCTGATGCGACAATGCTGAAATGTCGTGGTCGCACATTTCCCAGGGCTCGAAACGCGGGGGCAATTCTCTCTTTGCGAATGGTGGCAACTTTAACCAGTGACGGCGGAGCTGCGGCCGGCGTTTCGGCGGGAGTGCCCGTGGCTCCGTCGACCGCCTGTGTTGCTGATTGTGAACATCCTGACGTATTTGCCAAAATGGTTGCGACAAGTACAAACGAACACAAAGGTGAGAAAGCGAATTTCATAGCAGTTTCAGCGGCAGGGAGAGCGAAGAGGAACCAGATGCTCGCAGGGTACCCGCACACAGCTCTTCATCGCCAGAAGGGCTTTGGGGGATTGGTTTGTTTTCCTGACATCATTTGGAAACGAAACCATCGTGGGGACGATTCGAATTCCTTTTCCCGCAAAATGTGGATCAATCCGGCCGCTGAATGCGACGGTCACAGGCAGTCGCCTGATGCAAGGTGCCGACGACAGGATTTGCTCCCTCGTTGGACGACAAAAAAGTGTGCGTTGGTAGACGCGGTCCAGGAATTGCTCGAAACTCGACGATGCAGGCAGGCGTGACAAGGTGGCACGCCGTGGCAAAAGGAAAAGCGAGGCGAACAGTGCGCGGTCAATTGAGAATTGTTATCGTGGGCGGAGTGGCTGGCGGAGCGTCAGCAGCGACGAGGGCTCGTCGCTGCAACGAACATGCGGAGATCGTGTTGCTGGAAAGGGATGAATTTGTTTCATTTGCCAACTGCGGTATGCCGTATCACATCGGCGGCGAAATCCCAGATCGCGGCAAGCTGCTGGTTGCCACGAAGGAACTGCTGGAACGACGATTTCGGCTGGATGTTAGAACTTGCAGCGAAGCGATTCGAATCGATCGGAATGCGAAAACGATCGTCGTACGCAAGGTGGATGACGACAGTGAATTTACTCTGCCCTATGACAAGTTGATCCTGTCGCCTGGAGCCGCTCCGTTTGTGCCACCGATGTCGGGCTCAGATGCCAAAGGCGTGTTCACACTTCGCAATATCGCGGATATGGATCGCATTCGAAGTGCCGTCGATGGAATTGTATCAGCCGGGAAAAAGGCGGTTGTGATCGGTGCTGGTTTCATCGGTCTTGAAATGGTTGAGCAGCTTGTCGCTCGCGGAATTGAGACAACGCTGGCTGAGCTTCTGCCACAGGTGCTGCCTCAGATGGATCCGGAGATGTCGGTTCCTTTGCTCGATGAACTCACACGCCGCGGTGTAAAGGTCGAGCTTGGCAATGGTATCAAGGGCATTGTGGTTGATGGTGCAGGCTGTGCGACGGGCGTGGAACTGAGCAGTGGAAAAATTCTGGAAGGTTCGATCGTGATCCTTGGGGTCGGAGTGCGTCCGAATACAAAACTGGCCGTCGATTCAGGACTTCAAATCGGAAAGACGGGCGGTATCTCAACGAATGCCCATTTGCAGACATCGGATCCGAATATTTATGCCGTGGGTGATGCCTGCGAGTATGTCTTTGCACCGACCGGCGAATCGATGCGAGTTGCGCTCGCCGGTCCAGCGAATCGAGCTGGTCGACTTGCGGGCGAACATGCGGCGACAGGAGACTGTGCACCGGTGACACCGGTGATGGGAACTGCTGTCGTGCGAGTTTTCGAACAAACTGCCGCGATGACCGGACTGTCAGCCAAAGCCGCCATTCGTTCGGGTATACCGTTTCGCAGTGTCACGATTGTCGCGGGACAGCACGCGGGATACTTTCCCGGGGCGACGCCGATTACTTTGAAGTTGTTGTACGCCCCGGAAACTGGGCGAGTTCTTGGTGCACAGGCGACTGGCGGCGACGGCGTCGATAAGCGAATTGACGTGATCGCCACGGCGATGGCCTTTAAGGCGACGGTGCGAGACCTCACGGGGCTCGATCTGGCCTATGCACCGCCGTATGGTTCTGCCAAAGATCCTGTTCATCAGGCCGCGTTCACTGCCTGTAATCAGATGGATGGACTTGGCGATGTACTTGATGCCGATGCTGAACTTTCCATGTATCAAGTTGTTGATGTTCGCACGGCTACCGAAATCGCGAAAGCGCCGCTGACGGGTTGTAATTCCTTTATCGCTATTCCGGTGGATGAACTGCGAGACCGATTGAAGGAACTCGATCCGACGAAGCCAACTGTTGTCAGTTGCGGCGTTGGCATTCGCGGTCATGTTGCTCAGCAAATTCTGACGCAGCATGGATTTGAGAACGTCGCCAATCTGTCCGGCGGAGCCACAGTGCGACGGCGAGCTGTTCGCTAAGCCGGTCTCAGTGCTTATTTCGAGATGTGAAAGAAATGAGATGCGACAGAAAAATTGGTGGACAGAAAAATGAGTGACGGGCGAAGGCATCGTCCTTTGACTTGATCTGACGATGTGGTTCATTTTTCAGTAACCCCCATTTTTCTGTCGCATCCCCCGCTTCAAGGAACAGTCTTCAATGCCCACGCCACCCGCTTTGCTGCCGTTTACTCTGCCATCGATTCCCCTGCGACCGGCAGACGGCCATAAAGGGACGTTTGGCAAAGTCACGATCATCGGCGGCTCGGTCGGAATGAGCGGCGCGGTCTGCCTTTCGTCGGTCGCGGCGCTGCGATCGGGTTCAGGTCTTGTGTCGGCGGCGGTGCCTCGGACGATTCAACCGATCGTCGCCAGCTTCGAACCCTGCGTGATGACTTTTGGGCTCAATGATGATCCCGTGTCGGGGCTCAGCTTTCAGGACTCGCACGTCGCGGCGAGTCTGGTTGAAGGACGAGACGCGATCGCAATCGGTCCAGGGTTCGGTCGCAGCGCCGCCGCCGCCGCACTGACTCGCGAGTTGCTGGATTTCGCAAAATGCCCCGTCGTGGTCGACGCTGACGGCTTGAATCTTGCAGCGGAAAACAACCTGTTTGCCAGCCGCACAGAGTGGCCCTGCGTGATCACTCCGCATCCCGGCGAATTCAGCCGGCTCACCGGGCGATCCATCAGCGAGATTGAACGCCATCGCGAAGAGCTGGCTCAGGAATTTGCTGCGAAGCATCAATTGATCGTCGCGCTGAAGGGGCCGGGCACGATTGTTACCGACGGAATACGCGTCTACCGCAACACCACGGGGAATTCCGGCATGGCCACCGGCGGAAGTGGCGATGTGCTGACGGGGATTGTGACATCGCTGCTGGGCCAGCACCTTCCCGCTTTTGAAGCGACGGCCCTTTCCGTCCATGCTCATGGACTGGCCGGGGACATTGCCGCCGAACGGTTTACTCAACGAGGCATGATCGCTTCGGACCTTCAGGGCTGTCTTCCGGAAGCCTGGCGTCGATTGGAAGATCGACTGCGACTTCAGGGCTGACACTTTCGTTTTAGAACGCACGCAGCAACAGTGACCAATCGGCGATGGATCGCTCGGAAGTATCGTCGGTCGGCTGAGAAACCCAGAATCCTGCCTTTTGCAAAGACTCACGGCTTTCGCTGAACAATGCCTTTGACTGCGCGTCTTTTGGCGACTGCATTAGCAGGATCGAATGTCCGCTCCCTTCGGCTCCTTCGGATTCCGCTGTCGAGATCCATCCGCTGGTCAGGGCAATGCCGCTGACGGGAGACGGCCCGCCGAATGTCAGTTGCCATGCCAGCCGGGATTGCTCACCTTCGCCGACGACAACGATGCGTCGCAGGTCCGCGTTTGATTTCGCCCCGATTCCCTGAATCGTTGACATGACGAGAGGAATATCGTCAGCAGTCAGTGCAGACTTCTCCGGATTGACTGGAACTGCAACCACAAGATTCTGAGAATTCAGGAACGGTTTCCATTTCACCAGCACTTGTTCTTCGGGAACATCGTGCGCTGAAATCAGAATCACAATGCCATGCAAAACGCTGCTCGGTTTGGTCGACGAAAAGACGATCGCCTTTCCGCGTTCTTCAAACGGTAGTTCTTTTCGCTGCACGCCATCGGCGGCGTCAGGATTTCCTTCTGGCAGAGCCTTTTCCGATGGTGCAACTTCACCCGCTACAGTATCCTCGGGTTGAGTTTTTTCGTTGGACTTCATATCCGATTCCCCGGCAGCCTTAATCGCCGCCAGAACTTCGCTTGAAAGTTGTGTGACCCCTTCTGGCTTTGCTTCGGTGACCAGGTCCGCCGTTTTGGTTTCGACGGAACCGGGAAGCCGATACTCGATCTTCGCGTTGCTCCCGGAACTTAGGTCGGCAAGCAAGACTCTCAGTTCGGCGAGCGATGTTGTTTTCTGATCATTCAGCTTCAGCACCTCCACGCGCTCGGGAAGATTTGCGTTCGATGCTGGCGAGTTGTTCACGACAACAAGCGGAACGTGGTCACTTTCCTCGCCAGCTTGCTCTTTTGGTGCCGGTGCTGGCTTTGCAGGGGCTTGTCCAGGGAGACCACCTTCAAGCAGCTTCGCAATCGCCTCAGCGCCCGGGATGCCTTTCGATGTTCTTGCCTTTGCCGATCGCACTGACATGAACCCGAGGTATGCCGGAACCTGCGTCGGAAGTTCTTCCACCAATTCGACGGTCGCGGTCAGTGATTCTGAGCCTCGCTTGATCTGCAAGGCAAGTGAGTCACCGGCGTATCGGCTGGCCACCGCTTCCTCCAGAATGCTGATACGTTCGATCACGCGGCCGTTGACGGAAACGAGCTGATCGTTCTTCTTTAGTCCAGCAAGATCTGCTGGCCCTTTGGAGGCGGTCCGCTCGACGCGAATGTCCGAAGAAAATATTCCCGCAGTCGCGAGCTTCACTCCAAGTCGGCCCGGCTTCAGGTCTTTGCCACTTCGTAAACGATCGGCAATCATTAGTGCCTCCTGCATCGGGATCGCGAAACCGATTCCGGAGTCATACCATTCGATACCAGCCGACGCGTTGCCCTGCCCTCGCGGAGACAGTGGCACAAGAATTCCAAGCACCTGACCATCAAGATTGATCAAAGGCCCGCCGTAGTTGATCGGCGAAATCTTGGCGTCGGTTTGAATCGCCATTCCATGAATGCGGCTGAGCGCACTGATGATGCCGACGGACACACTCGATGAATCAGACTGATAGAATCGGCCGAGGGCGATGGACCATTGTCCGATTGCAACCTTGTCTGTCACGGCTGGCATCGCGGGAGTCCATTGTCCCTTGACCGCTTTGAGAAGGACAAGCCGTCGGACATGATCTGTGGCGACGACCTTCACGTTGGCGCGATTGCCGGATTTGTCTTCCGCCAGAATCGCTTCTGGATTTCCCTGGAGAGCAAACTGGCTGGTCAGAATTTCGCCGGCTTCAGAAATGACGACGGCCGTGGTCACAAGAGAGTTGACTTTGTCACCATCAACAGACGATTCACCACCGATGACTCGCAGCCGTACAACGGATGCATCTGTCTTTCCGACGGCCGTACGAACGGCGTTACCCAATTCATCGGCCCAAGAAGGAATCGTGGACAGCACAACCAACGCGATGAACGCGGCATGCCGGAGCAAAATCCGAGCGACCGGCAGGCCTCTAAATTCCTGAGTCGTCTTTGCCATCACTTCACAGACTTTCGCAGCATCTGCCATCGTCTTCAAACGAATCACTCGGTCTGACATTTTTCTGTCCCTGAGTTTTCTGTCGCCATGCGTCAGAAGAAAAGCCCACCGTTGCTAACGTCTTATCGTCGCCATCTTCATGTCATCCAGGTCCAACTGCCCAGTGGCTCCGTTCAATCCAATGCGAATGATCATTTCACGAGCGGCGGGTGGAACAACAACCGTTGAGCGAGCGTTCTGCCAGTCGAAGCTTCCTCGCCATTTGCCAAGCACTGTGGTACCAATTTCGCGGCGAATGCTGTCGTAAAAGTGAACAACGACTGCCGCCTGTTCTGTGACATCCTTGCCCGGAACAATGCCATCACATCGAACCCAGTAATTCAAGTTCACGACACCAATGGTTTTTCCGTCGATCGCCGCTCCCTGCAGAGCCTGCGACAAAGATCCGAAGTCTGTGTTTTCGAAGCGGAGGCAAAATTCTCCTTCCATCGGCGATTCGCTGCACATGGTGACCTGTCGCTGGTAGTGCCAGCCATCGACTTTCTCGTCGGCGTTGTCGTCCAGTTCAAACGATCCGTTGACCACCGTGGGATTGTGAGCGTCGGGCTTGATTCGGCGTTGCTCTTCGGAAGCCCCGGTCATCGGAACAAACAAAGTCGAAATCAGTCGCTCATCTTGGAGTTCACCGTTCTCCTTCTTCAGGAGATGGAATTGCTGCTGATATCGCTCGCCAACGGGGATAATCATTCGCCCGCCTTCTTTGAGTTGCTCAACCAGCGGCTCGGGAACCTTTTCGGGCGAACACGTTACAATGATCTTGTCGAACGGAGCATGCTCTGGCCAGCCTTTGTATCCGTCGCCGTCCATCGAATGAATGTTCGTGTATTTCAAGTCTTTGAATCGACGCTCTGCCTGTTTGGCGAGCGGCGAGACGATCTCAATCGTGTAGACCTCTTTGACAATCTGAGACAGGATGGCGGCCTGATAGCCGCTGCCAGTCCCGATCTCCAGCACGCGGTCCCCTGGCTGAGGATCCAGCGATTCCGTCATATAGGCGACTACAAAAGGTGGTGAAATCGTTTGTTGATTCCCAATGGGAAGGGCCACATCGTCATAGGCCCGGGCACGCTGACTTGCGGCAACAAACTCATGTCGGGGAACTCGTCGCATTGCGGAAAGCACTGCTTTGTTGGTAATTCCTTCCGCCTCAACGCGAGTGTTAACCATCGCTTCTCGCAGGGCATCCATACGTTGTTGAGCGTTCGCTGCATTGGAAGACAGCAGGACTCCGCTGACAACCAGCACCCACAATTGTGACGCGAGGCAATTCAACACGATTGCTGCTCCTCAAAACCGAAAAGCCCGGCGACGCTCCGCCGATGAATCGTTAGTGTAGTGAATAGATCGCTTTCCGAGAATCTGGTTGATTGTCGAAAGTAAAACGCGCATCCGGTTGCACGTGCGGAGAACCGAGATCCACATCTGTTGCTGGCGAAGTGTTGGGCTGAGTGATTTGGATTTGTCAATTCATTGGACTCAATTTGGTCTCAAAAACCAGCTCGCCAAATCTACGGAATTCGGAGAGTCTTCGTACTAAATCACTTACGAAATTCTACTATGAAACAGTGCGTGGAATTCAGGCAAGCTCGTTTGACACTTCTTCACGTCTGGTTAACATCGCCTCCCGTTGAGTGAGTGAGCGCTCGAGGACGAATCTGCACTCGTCGTCGAGCAAAACCTGTCAAAACCGCCAGTTCTGAAGCACAGCCCCGCCCTCGTGGCGACAAGCGATGGAGTGCCCGCGCAAGTTGAGTGCTTTCGCGATTTGCCCCGTCATTTGTCTGGGTTCGTGTTGCGCGCTGGCAAAAGAGGGAGGGGCGCATGACGCAGCCCGTACGTCATGAAGACAAACTGACGCTGGATTCAGCACCTTGTGCTGCGTCGGCGTTGGTTTCCGAGACCAAAAAAGAACCATCGGGGATTGCCCCGGACAATGCCCAGATTGCGCTTGGTGGCTACCCGGTTTCAACGGAACTTGAGCGGCTGCATTTTGCGGTTCAAGACGCGGTTGGCGAACAGAATTATCAGCATTGGTTTCATAAACGAACGCGATTCGAAATCTCTGGCGATCGGCTGATCGTTCGAGTTCCCAATCCGTTTATCCTGAACTGGTTGTTGCGGCGCTTTCGAACGACGCTCAACAAAGCTGCACAACTCGTTTTGGGTCCGTCGGCTTCCTCCCAGTTGGAAGTTGATGAGTCGTTGATGCTTGAGCAACTGCAGGCCGATGTGGCCGCCGTTTCTCAGGACAGTATGTCAGCGTCAACTGCTGCCGGGACTTCGCAGTCTTTTCAATCATTAGTTGCAAGCAATTGTCATCCTTCGATGCCAGCGACAACCGGGGCGAATTTCAGACCGATTGCTGCACAGCCTCCGGAATTCGATCGACCGGCTGCTCTGAGCCTTCCGTCGAATCGCCGCAGATTCCGCAGCTTTGATTCATTCGTTTCGGGTGAATGCAACGATTTGGCAGTCCTGGCGGCTCGGCAGGTTTCGGCAACTCCGGGTGAGCGTTACAACCCTCTGTTCATCTATGGCGGAACTGGCACTGGGAAGACGCATTTGCTGGAGGCGATTTATTCTGAGGTGCGTCGCCGGCAGCCCTCGAAGAATGTCATGTATCTGACCAGCGAAGCTTTCACGAATTACTTTACGTCTGCACTGAGCTCACGCACAGTCCCCTCGTTTCGCCAGCGATTTCGAAGCGTGGACGTGCTTCTGATCGACAACATCGAATTCCTGGATAACAAAAGAGCGACTCAGGAAGAGTTCCTGCACACAATCGTCCAGTTGATCGACCACGGCGGCCAGGTAGTAATTTCATCGGATCGGCATCCGCGAATGTTGACGAAGCATCGCGAAGAGTTGACGACTCGTTTTCTGAGCGGACTCGTTTGCCGTGTCGAAGCGCCTGACGAAGAGACTCGCCGGAAGCTGGTGCGATCGCTGACCACCGGGATGAAGGCCGTCTTCAGCGACGATGCGCTGGACTACATTGTTCGGCGTTGTCGACGAAACACTCGTGAGCTTCAGGGAGCACTGAATCAGCTGGAAGGCCAGTTCGCATTGAATGGGCGTCGAATTTCTCTGGCTGTAGCTCGGGAAGTTCTGGGCGACATGGCTGAGGAATGTCGTCGGCTGGTGCGTATCAGCGATGTGGAAAAAGTGGTGTGCGAAGTCTTCGGCGTCACAGCCGCCGATTTGCGTTCACCGTCGCGGCGTAAGGCGATTGCCCTGCCCCGAGCGATCGCCATGTTTATGTCTCGTCGAATGACGAAATCCGCTTACCGCGAAATCGGGATGTACTTTGGCGGACGCGATCATAGCACCGTAGTTGCCGCCGAACGCAAAGTGACGGAACTTGTCACAAACGGCGAAGCCATTGGCCTGCCCACGTCCTGCACCGGTCGAACCATCGGCGAACTCATCGATGAACTGGAAACTCGCCTGCATTCGCTGGCGTCGTAGGTACCGCAGTTCACATGTTCACGTCGCGACTTGAGTTTAACGGTAGTTGTTGAACTTCGCTCGACAAACCTCACGATCATTGGGGCTGTGTTTATCGGTTGCGTGAGGCGCAAGCGGGCCACTGTTCTGTGCCGCCTGTTCCTTCTGCAGCGAGAGGCCATTTAGCTCAACGCGTACGCGGCCGCACTCCACAGGCTTTGAGGCGAAAGAAACAAGGCCAGCGTCGCCACCGCACACAAAAGGCCGGCAATCCACGCAGCATATTGACGTGACGGTTGAGTCACGGTCGTAGATTGCTCGAAGTACATTACGGAAATCAGTCGGAGGTAATAGGCAGCAGCGATCGCAGCGTTGGCGGCAAGGGTGATTGCAAGAATCCGACCTGTCTGACTTCCCTCCGACCACGCAGCGAAGAACAGATGCAGCTTCGCAATGAAACCACCGGTTGGGGGAAGCCCGCTGAGTCCAAAAATGCAGACAGCCATCATCAAGGCGATTCCCGGTTGGCTGCGACTGAGCCCAGCAAGATCTGAAACGGTTCTCACGGGGCGAATAATGCTGCCCGCTGCTGTAATTAGGGCGAACAGCCCAACCGTCATCACTCCATAAACTGAAAGATAGAACAGCAGCGAAGCAGTCCCGCTGACACCCGTTGCTGAGTTGCCAACAGCAAGTCCTACCAACATGTACCCGGCATGTGCGATGCTGGAATATGCCAGCAGTCTCAGGATACTGGTTTGTCGAAGCGCGAGAAGGTTGCCAACGAACATCGTGAGAATGGCAACGACAGTCAGGATGCCTCTATTCGCGCCATATTGTATCCATTCAGATTACCATGAAACGCCAACAGTTACAGGCAGCAGTCGCAGCAAGGCAGAAAATCCGACGACTTTGGGGATAAAGGAAAGCATCGCCGCTGACGACGGGGAAACGCCCTGGAAAACGTCCGGAGCGTAGAAATGAAACGGGACCGCTGTCAGTCGAAAGCTAAGTCCACCGATCACCATGGCGATGGCAATTCGGAACATTCCGTGATCGAATGCGACCTTCGCTTTGCCAGCGATAACGGTGAGATTAGTCGTTCCCGCGAGCCCAAACACCCAACTGAGTCCATAAAGGACAATTGCAGAAGAGAAAATGCTGAGCAGGAAGTATTTGATGGTGGCTTCCTGTCGCATCCAGTCATGGCGACCGAGAGACAGCAGGATGTACGTCGGAATGCTGACCAATTCGAGCCCTAGAAAGATGCCGACAAGATCGTTTGACAACGCGACGAAATTGACGCCTGCAAGGATTGCAAGCAGACACGCATGAGCCTCAGCAGCATGACCGTCGTCAATCTGGTCCCACAGGACCAGGGTAAGAAGGATTCCAAAGGTAAATGAGAGCCCTCGAACAAACCAAGCGAACTCATCTGACCGGAATGGACCCAGTCCTGATTCAGAAAATGGCGCCTTCGTCCACGCAAACGTCGCCGCGGCGAGTGCCAACAACGACAGAACTCCCCAACGGTGCCGCAACCCGGATGGAGCTGAGCCCGTTTCGCCAACCATGAATGGCGCGGCGAGAAACATCACGCACACGGTGGCGAGCAAAATGATTTCCGGGATTATCAGGCTGGCGGCCTGATTAATAGCATCATAAGCGGGCACGGAAGCAGTCCTTGGGACTCAGGGAAACTATTTGCTCTTTGGAAAACTATTCAATAATTGCAGCCATCAATCGCCGCATTCGGTTCGGACGAACAAAACTATGGACGAGCGGCAGTTGCTGCAATTTCCTTTGGCGTTGACCAGATCGGTTCAATCTGGTCACGGTGGGGATCGATGACAGCGACAATGGCCTTAACGTCTGGTTCAATAATCTCAATCAATGAAGCGGGCCGAATTCCAATCCAAAGGCACAACGCGACCAGTGGAGCCATTGCGAGGAACTCGCGACCGTTCATGTCGGTGATTTCTTCATCTCCATGGTCACCGTGATGCGGTTCAAGCAGAGTTCCGAAGAACACTTTTTGCACCGCTGTCAGAAGATACCATGCTCCCAGAACAACACCTGTCGTGGCAAGTACAGAGTAAATTGGCCTGGCCTTGAACATCCCGGCGAGTGACAGGAATTCGCCGACGAACCCGTTGAGTCCTGGCAGACCAATGCTGGACATTGAAATGAACACCATACTCATCGTGATGATCGGAAGTCTGGTTGCCAAGCCGCCAAGGTCATCCATCATTCGAGTGTGGTAACGTTCGTAGATCATGCCAACGATAAGGAACAGCGCGCCGGTCGATAGGCCGTGATTGATCATCTGTAAAACACTGCCTGTAATACCTTCTGTGTTAAGGGCAAACAGTCCAAGCATGCAGAAGCCCAGGTGAGCCACTGAACTGTAAGCAACCAGCTTCTTGATGTCTCGCTGAGCCAATGCACAGAAAGAGCCGTAAATGATGCCAATCACGGATAACAACCCAATGACCGGCAGACCGATTCGAATTGATGCAGCCGGAAACAGGGGCAGGCAGATTCGCAGAAATCCATAGCTTCCCAACTTCAGCAGAACGCCAGCCAGTAGAACGCTGCCAGCAGTTGGCGCTTCCACGTGGGCCAGTGGCAACCACGTATGGAACGGGAACACGGGAACTTTAATCAGGAAGCCCGCTGAGACCGCTAGGAACAGCGTCACCTGCATTGAAAGCGACATCGGATGTTGAACGAGCCAGGCGGACAACGCCGGGAGAGATGTGGGATTGACCAACCCTTCCTTTGCGACGGCCAGTACGACGTAGATCAATCCCGACAGTGTGACAAGGCTGCCAGCCAAAGTGTAAAGAAAAAACTTTATTGCAGCGTTCCGACGATCCGGACCACCCCAAATAGCAATCAGGAAGAACAGCGGAATCAGGGTCATTTCAAAGAAGACATAAAACAGCACGAGATCGAACGAGCAAAATACACCAATCAGACCAGTCTCGAGGATCAGTATGGCGGCATAGAATTCAGATGTTCTGTCCTTAATCGTCTCCCAGGAAATCAGCACACTGCAGACAGTGAGCAGTGATGTGAGGGCAATCATTGTGACGCTGATACCATCTACACCAAAGTACATCTCCAGTTGCATATTCTTGCCGGATGTAAGCCACGCTTGTCGAAACTCGGCTTTCGGAAACATTGCCGATTCTGCGACAGCAGTCGATAACGCGGGCTCGGTGCCAGAGCCCAGCGGATCAACGGCCGCAGACCGGTACTGACACAGAAGCAGTACAGTGAAGAACAATGCTGCGGAGCTGCCAAAAGCTGCAACCCAGCGAGCACTGGACTGGTTCAGCGACGAGCGAAACAGCATCAGCACCAATGCCGTTGCTGCCGGAATCAGCAAGGAAATAAAAAGTAGAGCAATCATTTGAACTCAGCACCCAAAACCTAGGAGTATCCGTTGAGCGACAACTGGCGAACAGCACGAACTAGAACATCGCCAAAACCAGAATCACAGCCGTCACCAAACCAACCCACATGACGCCAGCATACGAAGAGACAACGCCGTCGTGCAGTCGGCGCGGTAGATCGCTGAGAGCTTTGGGAATGCCTCCGACGGAATCCACAACGCAGTCAATCACATGGCGATCAAACCACGTGGCAAGCTTTGCAATGCCCAAAAGCGGCAGTACAACAAGGCCCTTCAGGATTTCGTCCAAGAAGAACTTACCCTGAGAAATCAAATACAATGGCTTCATCGTTGCCGCAATAGCGACGGGGATCTTTGGTGAAGCGACGTAGAGCATCCACGCAAAACCAATTCCGGCAATCGCGATTACGCTGCTGACCGCCATGACTCCCCAGTGAAGCTGTTGATCCGTCACAGGAGTTAGTCCCATGGTCTGTTGGAGATAATTTGCAAAGAGGTGAGTCGGCCCGACCGCAAGCCCAATGAATGCGGCACACACGGCCAGTATCCGCAGTGGCCATGCCATGATCGGAGTGGCTTCGTGAGGATGGTGCCCTGCTTCTTCCGGAAACTTTTCGGGTCCCCAAAATGTCATGAAGTAGGCGCGAAATGTGTAGAACGCTGTCAGAAATGCAGCACCCATCGCGACGGCGCGGATGACGCCAAAGAACACCCGATACTCTTCCTTGCCATGGGAGGCGGCAGCGAGGACCGCGATAATGTCGTCTTTGCTCCAGAAGCCGGCCAGCAATGGAACTCCGGCCAGGGCAGCAGCCCCGACCAGAAACGTCCAGTGAGTGATTGGCAAAGCATGCTTCAGTCCGCTGAATCGGCGCATGTCGATCACGTCGCCCATTGCGTGCATAACGCTGCCAGCCGCAAGGAAAAGCAAAGCCTTGAAGAAGGCATGTGTAAAGAGGTGAAACATCCCAGCTGTCACTGCGGGAGTTACCAGTTCAGCGCCTGCTGCACCGCAACCAAGAGCCATGAACATGAAACCAAGCTGACTCACTGTCGAATACGCAAGCACTCGTTTGAGGTCTGTTTGGGTCAACGCAGTGAAAGCGGCAATGGCAGCTGTGAGAGCCCCAATCCCGGAAACCGCAAGTTGTGCGTTCGGGGCAAGGACAAACAAAGGCGTGCACCGTGCAACAAGGTAGATACCAGCGGTGACCATGGTTGCCGCGTGAATCAAAGCACTGACAGGCGTTGGTCCTTCCATCGCGTCGGGCAGCCACACCTGCAGAGGAAACTGAGCCGACTTCCCCATCGCTCCCAGAAAGAGGCAGAAGCAAATCTGCTGGATGACACCCGGATTGGCCGCTTCGACCGCGGCAATTCTTAGAGGATCACCAAGCACTGTGATGAAGTCGAGAGATCCGAAATTGGTCCAGATCAGGAAGATCCCCATGATCAAACCGAAGTCGCCGATTCTGTTGACGACAAACGCTTTCTTTGCAGCAGCCGCAGCGGATGGCTTTTGGAACCAGAAACCGATCAACAGGTAGCTGCAAAGTCCCACAGCTTCCCAAAAAACAAACAACAGGGCAAAACTGCCTGAGAGCAACAGCATGCACATTGAGAACACGAACATTGATACCGCAGCAAAGAACCGCGGATACCCTGGATCGTGGCTCATATACCCTGAGCCAAACATTGAAACCAACAAGCTAACCCCCGTTACCATACACAGCATGATGGCGGTGATTGCGTCGGCCCGAAGGTCAACGTTGACCTGCAGGGTTCCGACGGAAAACCATTCATACCCGGAAACTACCACTTGATGGGCTTTTGCTGCCGCAGCGACTTTGTCGGGATCCATGCCGTCAGTTGCTGCTTGACCGGTCATTACGAGCGAGTGTTCGGTGGAAGGCAATACCTTCAGCAGCAGAATCAGGGAACAGACGAATGAGACTGCCAATGCAGACCAGCATGGAAGATGGCTTCTGTAACGCAGCAGCTTTGGTCCAAGCAACGCCGTGATGATCGCCGACATCAGTGGGGCTGCCGGAATCAGCCACAATACCAGATGTTGAATTTCTTCAGCCATAGGAGACAACTCAAACCGCAACGGTCAGATGGAATCAGAATAGAAAAGCTTTTCGACACGCGGATCAGCTGCGGGCGGATGGTGTAGCACTCGCAGAAGCCCGCGTTTGATCCATTGGGACAATTCCCGCAGGAGTCAGTTTCGGAATGTTCTCATAAGAATTTGGGATGGCAACGGTTTCCGATTTGACATCGGAACCCGGCCCTGGCATGTCTGACTCTCTTAGTTCCGACCACAGTTGAATGTCGAGCGAATGTGACTTGCGATACAACGACAAAACCAGCGATAGCGCAAGTCCTGCTTCACACGCGGCAACAGTGAGCGTAAAGATGGTAAAGGCCTGGCCTTCCTGAGTTTGATGCATGCGGCCAAACGTCACGAGCGTTAGCGAAACGCCGTGAAGCATGAGTTCTGCCGACAAGACCATCAGAATCAGATTGCGCCGAGTGAGGAACCCAATCGCACCCAAAATGAACAGCCCTGCCCCAACAAGTAAAAAACGTTCTGAATCGGGGGTCATAAAGCACCCTGCTCTCTTCGTGGTGCGATGGCAATTGCGCCGATGCTGGCAACCAGCAGCAACGTTCCGGCGAGTTCCACTGCAAACAAATAATCACCAAACAAGGACCGGCCAAGCCCCTTAAGATCGCCAACGGCATGTTTGCCATCCGCCTTGCTCAGCAGGTTGCCGGGCATCGGGGGCTTCGATGTCGAATTGGGTTTCTTAGACATACTCATAGAACCGCCCGGCCCCGAACCGCCATCAGATATTCCCGTTTGAGCGGCGCCGGGTTTGGGAAGCGTCGAGACCACGACCGGCACTTCAACGTCTAGTTTGTCCACCTGCAGCGTCATTGTGACAGCACCGAGAAGGACGAAAGCGGAAATCGTCGCCAGCACTGACTGACCGGATCGTTGGTCATACCCTGCCGCACCGCTTTGCTGAGCCAGCATGATCACAAACAGGAAAGTCACAATCACGGCACCGGCATAAACGATGATCGTTGCTGCCGCCAGAAATGGAGCATGTTGAAGTAAAAACAATCCGCACGTCGCAAGGGTCGTGAGAGCGAACCACAGCGCCGCGTAGACAGGGTTTCGAGCGGTAATCATCAACACGCCACACAGCAACGCATTGATACCGAACACCCAGAACATCACTTCGTCAGCCAATGCGGACTGACCCTTGCCACAGGAAAGACAAAACGTCACAAGGCCAGCGGCTATGATCAATAGACCGGGGATTTTTGGTCGAGCCTTACCGGCATGTTTACCTGGCATCAGCCAGAGAATTCCGACGGCCCACAACACGAGGCCGACCAGTGTCATTGGATGGGCTTCTATCCACGCCATCATGATTGTGACTCCTGATTGCCGTGAATCACGCCGGCGGTTGGGTTCTTCGCAGATCGGTCCGAATCCGGCACAACGGTCGCAGGACCCAGAGTCGGCAGCGACGCAAACTCAGAAGACGGTCCAAGGATGCCGCGTTTCGTGCGAACCGGATCGCGGGGATTGTCCTTCGTCTGATCGTAAACGCTGAGCAGTTTGTCCTTGTTGAACATCAACGCGTCACGAGTCTCTCCGGTGAGGTCGTAGATGTGCGTCAACTCGATCGCATCGACCGGGCATGCCTCTTCGCACATGCCGCAGTAAATGCATCGCAGTTCGTCCAGTTCGAATGACTTCGGAAACTTGTCACGATCCGGCCAATCCGCCGGAGCTGCCTGAGCTTCAATCGTGATGCAGTTCGCCGGACAGGCCGTTGCACACATCATGCAGGCCACGCACTTCACGCGATCTTTTTCGTCGCGGTTCAAACGATGCACACCACGATAGTGCAGAGGAAGATCGGGCTTTTGTTCGGGATACTGCTGCGTGACGGTCTTGCGATCGGTCACATGTTTCAAAGTCGTTTTCAGGCCCTGTATGATGGCCGGAACGAACGTGGATTCCCAGAAGCCAAGGACTGGCTCCTCAACCCACACGACCGTTTTCTTCGGCTTAGTTTTTGTTTCAGACATGATGGACTCAGTTTTCAGTGTGCGGTTCTCAGGTTACCAATTTGAAATTTGAGATCTCAGATTCAAATCAATGATGAGCCCCATGAGCATGTCCATGACCGTGGCCATGGTCCACTACAGCAGCTTTCTTCTTTGGCTTCACATAGCCAGGTCGTTCCGCCATCTCCGCCGCGCGAAGGTTTGAACTGATCATGCCCCACGCCGCGAAAAGACCGAGTGACCCAAAAAACAGCCACCAGCGGCTAAATTCAAAGTGCATGCAGAACATCACCATCACAAGGTTTGCCAACGACAACGGAATCATCACCTTCCACGCCAGTTCCATAAGCTGGTCAAAGCGGAAGCGCGGAATTGTCCAGCGAAGCATGATCATCAGGCAGATGAACGAGAAGGCCTTGCCGCACAGGATCAGCAGCTTCACCAGCCACAACCCCGGATAGGCACTCGTCGCCTCAGCGATAAAAGGCAGATGCCAGCCACCCAGAAACAGGATCGACGTCAGGAAGCTGATCGTGATCATGTGTGTGTATTCGCCAAGGAAGAACAACGCCCACTTCAACGCGCTGTATTCGGTGTGCCAGCCACCGACAAGTTCCTGCTCGCATTCTGCAAGGTCGAACGGCAGTCGGTTGGCTTCGGCCAGAGACGCCGTGAAGAACATCAAAGCGGCCAGCGGCTGAAACCAGATGTTCCAGGCCATGAGACCACCTTCGGTCTGTCCAGCCATGATCTTTTCAAGATTCAGCGTGCCAGACATCAGGGCGAGGCCTAAAACTGACATACCAAGAGGAATTTCGTAGCTGACAACCTGAGCACTCGCTCGCAACGCGCCCAGTGCACTGTACTTGTTGTTGGAAGCCCAGCCCCCAAGAACGATGCCGTAGACTCCAAGACTGCCGATCGCAAAGACGAAAATGATCCCGATGTCGATGTTTGGAGCGATGATGAATCGAATGAACGAAGGCACTGTCGCGTCATTGACCGGTCCAAATGGAACAACCGCAAATGCCATCAGGGCAGTAAACACAGACAGAGCCGGTGCCATTACATAAAGGACTTTGTCCACATGCGGCGGAATGACTTCCTCTTTCAGCAGCAGTTTGATGCCGTCAGCGAGAGGCTGGAACAAGCCCATCGGCCCGACTCGATTCGGCCCGATGCGGTCCTGCATCCACGCAGATAGCTTGCGTTCGAGCAGAATCAAATAGTTACAGACCCCCGGAATCGCCCCAACGACGACTCCGATGGTCAAAAGTGTAATCAGAATTTCTGGCATATGTTTAATGTCCTCAGTCGGCGAGCGGCAGGGCGTCTACCCTCCGAGCCATCGGCGAAAACTCGGAGGGCTGACGCCCTGCCGCTCGCCATTGAATCACACAGCAGCTACCGCTTCTTCCAACAAAACGCCCTGTCCTTTCAACTCCGAACTGCCGATGGCAGCCAGTGCCGGGATTACTGCGGCAATTTCTTTTCGCAACGCATCCGTCTGAACCAGACCTTGACGCTCCGCAAGTTCCCAAAGCAACCGACCGTCCGGACGAGTTCCATCGGGGCCTCGCACAGAACGATGAATCAATTGGGCGAGTCCTTTGTGATTTACGAACACGCCTTCACGTTCAACGAATGTTCCTGATGGCAGAACGTGAGTCGCATGCTTCAGAACCGGCGATGACAGAATGTCCTGCACGATCACCGTTTCCACTTTGCTGAACGCTTCGGCCTGAATGTCGCTGATCCATCCGTCCGGATCACCGCCGACCAGATAGACCGCACTAAACTGACCTGTTGTCGATAGTCGAAGCAGTTCTTCGAACGGCATTACGTCGCCGGCAAAGTGACTCAACACAGCTTCGACGCCTGCTCGATTCGGAGCTTTCTCGGCTCGAATCGTGAACTTTGCGGGCTCAATGGTGTTGCCCTTGATGTCTTTTGGGAAGCTCTCGTCCTTGCCTTCGACTCGCACTGGCCCCATCGCGAGGGTGACGTTCGACGATAGCGACTTGAGGAGACCGGCCAGCAAGTAAGCTTCTTCCACGGTCATCCATGGAGAAAGGACCGCGGCAACTTTGCCTTTACCCTGAGCCGCCTTCTTCAAAGCGGTCCGTGCCGATGCGAGTACCGTGTCGAAGTCGCTCGATGTGACATGTCCGTTGGTGCGAACTTCCGGAGAAGCCAGTCGTTGATCCGAGTGAGTGTACTTCCAGCCGAAGCGGCCTTCATCGCACATGAAGTGTCCTTGAGC
>JANMEV010000660.1:0-2449 GCA_031377305.1 Planctomycetota bacterium
AGTGTCAATATCCTCAGCATTCGGCCCTTTCAGTTCGGCCTGCTCAGGCGACATGTATTGAACGGTACCGACGACCTTGCCGAACTCCGTCTGCATTGTCATGTCGGTCAGCAGCATATTCTGTTCGACGGCTTTCGCCAGTCCGAAGTCAATGACCTTGGGAACGGCATTGCCATCAATGACCGTGACGAGAACGTTTGACGGTTTCAGATCGCGATGAATGATGCCTTTCTGGTGAGCGTGCTGTACAGCTTTGCAAACCAGGACGAACAGCTTCAATCGTTCGTCCACACTCAGCTTGTTGTCATCGCAGTATTGAGTGATGGGAATTCCATCGACCAGCTCCATCACGAAGTACGGACGACCGTCACCAGTCGTCCCGGCATCAAGAACCCGCGCGATGTTGGGGTGGTCCATCATCGCCAGAGCTTGCTTCTCGGCGTCAAACCGGGCGAGCACATCCTTTGAGTTCAGCTCCGACTTGATGAGCTTGAGGGCCACCCGACGTTTGACCGGCTGGTCCTGTTCGGCAAGCCAGACAACGCCCATCCCGCCGCGGCCCAGTTCTTTGATCAGCCGAAAGTTGGCCAGGACCGGGGGAACGTTGACCGGTAGCGAAATCGTGCCTTGGCCGGGGTAGTGCGTCCTGGCATCGCGAGCAAACACACCAACGATGACACTGTTCTGTTCCGGGAATCGCCGGATGTATTCGTTTGGCTGAGGCTGTTCTCCCACTTTCGTTCGATATTCCACCTCCATGGCCAGCAGCTCTGCCAGCAGTCCCTTCCGAGCGGCATCTGGAGCCTCTGCCAGAAATGTCTCAATGCGCGGAGCTTCTCCCTTCACCAATTCCTGATCGAAACGGTCACAAAGTGCGTCGATTTCAGAGAGTTGCTGATCTGTCAGTGCCAGGTAGGCCGGATTTCTGATTGAAGGGTCGTCCTTAGGGCAAAAAGATGGATGGGCAGAAAGATGGGGCTGTCCCAATCCTCAGATGTTCAAACAGCAAACAAACCCGACAACCAAAGAGGGCAAAAAAGGTCCTGGCAAAAAAATCAGTCCTCAGAAGCCGACTGGTTTTTCAAAATCGCCTGACTCCCATCTTTTTGCCGATCCATGTTTTTGCCACTCTTATTAGGCAAGCGGCAGGTGAAAAGATACCAGCACGAAGCGCCAGAAAGTGAGCTTTTTTTTTGCTCACTCGCTGGCGCGTCGTGCTGGTCAACAGGTAAATCCTTAACTGCCGCCCGCCTTACTGCTCCCCGTTGTGCAGTCCCGCCTCGATCCAGATTCGGCGGATTCGCTCAATGGTCCGTTGAGTGCAGTTCAGTTCGCTGGCAACTGCGCCGTTCATAGCCCTTTGCAACTTTAGAAACACGATTTCTTCGTCGTTTCATTCCGTATCGCATCGAGCAGTTGGGCAAAACGTTCCCGGACTTCGGCCAGTTCATCGGGCAGCGGTTGCTTGCCGTCGACCTGATTGATCCCGGCCCCGCGAGGTTCCGCGAACGCGGATTCGGCTCGGACGGCTCCTCCGCCTCGCTTTTGCCGATTCAAATCACGCTGCTGTGCGGAGATTTTTCTAGACGTGTGACGGCCAGCAGGAAACAAGGTGTCAGAAACCGAATACGCCATTTTTTCTGGAAACGGTTTCTGACACCTTGTTGTGACTCCGCCGTCGAAGGCTCCCGTGCGAATTCGGCGGGATTCGAGACACGGGCAAGTTCACTGACGTGTTGGCAACTTCAGAGCTTCCCGGACCACCATCGCGAGGTGTGCCTCGAGGTCGCGTTCCTCCTGTTCAAATTGCGACTTCAGTTTCTCAAAAGACGATTGCAGGCCATCGTCATATGACGCCTGATCAGGATCGTTCTGCATCAGCAGTGCATAATGGAAAACTGCGGCGTACCAGTTCTTCGCTGTGGTGGCGTCTGTTGCCTGCTCTTGATGCCAGAACGGATTGAAGCTCGCTTTGGTTTTTCGCCTTGTTTTTTCGTCGGGGGCATTCTTGTATTCCAGATCGACCAGCACGACGTTGTTGGATTCAGCCGTCACAAACCATCGCCGGTCGGGAAAAGTGTGGGTGATCACATTTGGCGGCTCCCACATTGCATCTGGAAGCGTCTCGCGCGTCGCGACGTTCCAGACCAGTTTTTCATTTTCGGACTCCGAGTAGATTCGTGAACCATCGAGGCTGAAGGTCACGCTTGTCACCGTGTCGGTGTGTTTGCTGAGGATCGTGGTTTCGTGCTTTTGTGGTGCGTCCCAGATTCGTATGGTACCACTTCCGGCGACGGCGCCGGCCAGCCGTGTGCCATCAGGGCTGAAGGCGACGGATTCAACACTTGATTTGCCTGGGAAAAGCGCCATGATCTCCTGACCGCTCAAAGTTTCGAATAGTTGAACGGACTCGTTTGTTCCACCCGCTGAGAATCGCTTGCCATCAGGA
>JANMEV010000108.1:0-6193 GCA_031377305.1 Planctomycetota bacterium
GGATCATCGCGGGGCGAAGTGTTGCGTTCCTACCTGGTAGCGTTGACTCTGAATGGCGATCCGGATCGCGGGGCGGCTCTATTCAAGCAACACTGCGCCGTGTGCCATCAGGTGGGCGATGTTGGGAATCAGGTCGGTCCAAATCTGGCCACGCTGAAGAACCGCGGCCCGGAGGCAATTCTTACTAACGTGCTGGATCCAAACCGGGAGGTCAATCCGGCGTGGCGCGATTATGTTGCTTTGACGGTTGACGGAACGACCCATAATGGAGTGCTCGTTGCAGAATCCGCAAGCAGTCTGACTCTTCGTCGAGCGGAAGCAAAAGAAACCAGCCTGCTGCGTGCCGATCTCGATGCATTGCGAGACACCGGCCGTTCGCTGATGCCTGAAGGTCTGGAAAAGAAGATCGACACACAGGCGATGTCCGACCTGATCGCCTGGATCATGCGGCTTGAGTAAGCCGCACACATGGAGCCCGTTGTGCTGGTGGGCTCGCCCTAACATCCGTAACAAGCGTCACAAGGCGCAGAAGTTAACCCGTAGTATCGGTGCTTTGGCTACTAAACCAGCAAAAAATGCTTTTAAAGGCCTTGCAGTTCGGCAATTCTTGCATTCGTAGAGCCCGAATGGTCGAAAATGACCTAGGGTGAATAACCTCAGGACGAATGGTGTCAGGGGATTACATCGGAACTTTAACTGCTCGTTTGGCCGGTCCGCGTTGGACTGCAACTATCACGAGATATCGGGCAGCAATCATTCACGACGAAGATTGACCAGGGACTGGACATGTTAGTACTCAGCCGGAAGAAAGATGAAAAGATCGTGATCGGCGATTCGATCACCCTCATGGTAATTGAGATCCGTGGCGACAAAGTTCGCCTTGGGATCGAAGCACCGCGAGACGTGACCGTTCATCGTGAAGAAGTTTACGATGCAATCAAACGCGAAAACTCACCGGATTCGAAGCCGGATAAGAAAGACTAGTGCCGCCATTCACAGTTGTCAGGCCACCAGAGCGGAAGACATCGTAGATTGCCGCTGGCTTGCCTGGAATTCCCTCCTTGTGGAAGGGCATTTTAGGGATTCGTTCCTGAAGGGGCGGCCGGTATCGTTCTTCTGGAACGGTCTCGCGAATGTGCGGTTGAAGGTGAAGTAACCGATAGAATCCAGCAATCGGTGCTTCGGTCGGCCAGCGATTTGAAGTTGCCATGACGCATCACGCGACCCCCACGATACCGAACACGATCTCAATCTGGTTCAGCCACGACGTGTGCTTCGGAAGGCTCACGAAGCGAACCCGTTAACTGCGATCGGACAAAAATCTCGGCGTCGATTCCACCGATTTCAGAATTCCGTTCACGCCTGTTATCCCCAGCGTACTCCTGTCGATCCCTTCAAGTTCCACACGTAACAAACCAGAGTCGCGCTGCAATTCACGTTCAGATTGTCGAGCACGCACACCCAGCCAGCATTCGGATCTGTCTACACGGTGTTAAAGATGTGCCACGCAAAGTCATCTTCAGTTCGAGTCTGTTTAATTGTCGGTGCAATCGTCTGACCTGCGTCTGAAAAACACCGGGATTTTTCTCGGTTGTGTTGAGCCAGTACATGCTGCGATACGGCTGAAGGTCGGACTCCGCGAATTAACGACCGACCTGACGGGCCGCCTTGCCGGACATCACATTCCTCCATGAGAACCGTGAGCGATTCAATCACGGAAAACCTGCGCGAGGAGTATCGTTCAGTCCATGTTGAACCTGACAAAACGCGGCAACTGAGAGGCAGAAATTCACAACCGCCTGCGTAGCTTCTCACCCTCATGGCCGATCAACTACCATTCGCGACACTAGAGCAATCCGTGGATCTGTGCGTAACTGTTGAGCAGCCAAAGCGATGAGGACATTCATATCCGCCGTTTTGTTCTTGTCTTTATCCGCTGGCACTTGCGCGTCCTGCGCGGCGGATACGCCCGAACAGCCGACACCGACAAAATCGAAAAGCATGACCAGTACCATGATCTTTATCTGGAAGGCTATAGCTCTCTCTGCCGTCTGGCAGGCAGTGAAAGAAGCCCCGGAGTCGCTCGTCCGCACACGTTACACATCATGCCTGCAAAGCACCCACTCATTCAGACTTTTGGCAATGCAGGAGCGGTCTTGAGGATGCGAATGACGGCATCGCGCAGGGCGGGAACTACTGAAACTCCGTCGCCGCCGGTGACGGTTTCGACTCCCTGCCAGTCGGTACAGCAACCTCCTGCTTCGCGCAGAATGGGAATCAGGGCAGCGATGTCCCAGGGCGACATCATCGGATCGATAGCGATCTCAGCTCGGCCGGTTGCGATCATGGCATGACCGTAGCAGTCACCCCATCCGCGAGCGATCTTGACCTGGTCCATGATCTGAACGATTGCATCAAACCGTTTGGTTGATCGCCAGTGCGTTGGCTCAGTGAAGATCAGCCGAGCGTCCTTCATCGAAGAAACGCCACTTACCGACGTTCGCCGAGCAGGCTGAGAACCAATCTGCCACCAACAACCTTCGCCGTCTGAAGCGTAGACGACTTCGTTCAAAGCGGGGAATCGACAGACTCCGGCAACCATTCGGCCGTTTGATTCGATTCCGATTAATGTGCCGAACAGTGGCACGCCATGAATAAATGCCTTGGTGCCATCGATGGGATCCAAAATCCAACGGAATCCGTTTTTGCCAGGAACATCGTCGAATTCTTCGCCAAGCACGCCGTCTTCCGGATACGATTCAGCCAGCATCTTCCGCATTAGTTCTTCGGCGCCCCGATCGGCGACGGTCACAGGCGATTCGTCAGACTTCGATTCCACCAGCAGGCCATCGACCTGATAATGCCTCAGGATCAATTCCGAAGCATTTTCTGCCATTTTGAGAGCAAATTGCAGGCGATCAGCAAAACTGGTCATGTGGAAGTTTCTAAAATGAGAGCGAATCCGGGGAAGACAGGCATTGTTTCGCAATCGCTCGGCATGCTGAACCCAACAACACTGAATTCCAATGTTTTTCCCTAATCCCACGCCTCTTTTTCACTCGAAGACACAGATTCCAAATCAATGCGAACCGCGCCGAAATCATTTGGGATCGTGAGGATCACCATTTATTCAGAGCTTTCGCGTTGAAGAACTGCCTTCTGGTTGTAAGAATACGCGATTCGCGGCCATTTCACTGAATGGATGTGCAGCTGCGAACGCGGAGCGAAATTCCAGTCCCCTTGATCTCGAAATCATATTGGTGCGGTTATGTTGAAGGACCGATCTCGAATTGAACGTCAGCTTGAAATGGCTAAGGCTCAGGTTGCGACCTGTGAAACCAAGCTTGCAGCAGACGGCATCACTGGCAAAGCACGCAACAAGAACGCTGTTTGGCGTCATCTGAATGGTGACTATCGACAATTGCGACGTCGCCTTCTTGCTGTGGCCGCCCTCGAAGCCCGCGAAGCAGAAGCGGCTAAGCGGAAGGCTGAACGAGCGAACGGCGTGGAAACTGTCGAAGCATAATCAGGATTCAATGCCTTCACATCGGCGGGTTTTGATTCTGTAAATTGACCACTCGGAGAGATGGCAGAGCGGCCGATTGTGCAGCACTGGAAATGCTGTGTCCGGGAAACCGGACCGGGGGTTCGAATCCCCCTCTCTCCGCTCCTGTATGTTGCCCGTCAGCGTAAGTCATTCGCTGACGGGCATTTGCGTTCCCGGGTTCCTCCCAGAAGTTTCCGTTTGTAGCGCTTCTTGCAGCGGAAAGCTTTTCCAAAGAGCCGCGAAAATGTCGCGTTCGTCCGACCGTAAGCTGGCCGGCCGAAACGCCGCCCCGTTTCAAATGGGCCGCGTGCGCATCTTTCTTCGCGGCCGCGTTTGGTATCTCTGTTACCACAAGCAAGGCATGCGATGCCAGCCGCGGTCCGGATTGCGACGTCGCCCGGCATAAACTTGGATGTCGGCGCATCAAAGCGAGCTCGATTCGTGATTACACGGAATTCCAAACATTGATCAGATTTGAGTTTCCATCGACAACATCAAATCCGCTTTTTTCAACACGTCTTCAACCGTCTGGTTAAAGGTTCCACGCGCGTCGCCAGTAATCGTTCCTATCAAAATGTGGTGCTCATGCGGAGTGTAGATTCCTGAAACTTTGTAAGGTCAGGAAAGGTGTCAGAAGCAATTGGCACTGTCGAGATCATAATCTGTCTCCTGCAAAGTATTTACGCAGGGTGGCCCGCAGAATGGAGCCAGGCTGTGGGATCAGCGAGTCACCGTGGCGACAGCGTTTGAGGACTCGAGGCTCGAGTCAACCGTGGCGGTTGGCAACGTGGCATGCCGAACGGAGACCAAAAGTGGCTGGCTCAAGTCGCAAATGCGACGCTGCTTTGACAACCCTGGACGTGGTCCACGGCGATTCATTTTCGTAGCTTGCGATTTACGCCACGACGGCGATGCGGCATTGCGATTGGTCCCGGCTATATTTCGTCGACGACAATCACGTTAACAGGAGGACTGAATCAGGAGTGTAGCCAACTGCGTTCAAGTAAGCGTCAAACCGAGGAAATAGATAGACTTTTGCACGTGGAATTCCACTGAACAAAGTTCATTGCCATGTTGATTGTGATTGCCGGGCTGGGGCAGTTTGGGATTGGGATCTCAGCGGCCGTTGAGCATTTTCCGAGGCCGTTCTCGTTTCAAACGCAGTTTCTAATGGAGTTTGGCCAGACACGAATTCCCGGCAGTATCTCGAACGAAACTTCCTGCGCGCTGTACCACTCGGCATTCCCCTGGAGTCGCTGCTGCCAAATACCTGGCTCATGTCACACCCCGAACACCGCTGGGCCATCTCCGAAAGAAGAAAACGCGAGCCTTTGCAGTCCTCGCACAGCGAGTGCGTCGGTGAAGGCGATCAAACCCCGACGCATGCAAACCAGGATATGAAGGCGTGCTTTTAAAAATTGCCGTTGCGATCGCCTGTTCATTCCTCTCGTGCTTACGTCCAAACAGGCAATGCGAGTTACTCAACCACGCCAACGCTTCCAAGGGGCGAGCCGGGCTTGGCCCACAGGACCTGAACAACACCGATGGCGCGTTCCAGGAAGGCGGCTTCGCAGTAACAGAGGTAGTATCGCCACATGCGAATAAAGCGTTCGTTAAAGCCCAGTGCTCTCACATCATCAAGACGATCGTGGAAACGTTCGTTCCACAATCGCAGCGTGCGAGCGTAGTGCAATCCGAACTCATGAAGCCCCAGCATTCGCAGCGTTGAATTCCTGGAAACGCAACTCTGCATCTCGGAAACGGAGGGCAGAAAGCCACCGGGGAAAATGTACTTCTGAATGAAGTCCACAGAGTTTTTGTATTGCTTGTAACGTTGCTCGGGCATTGTGATCGCCTGAATCAACATCGCGCCGCTGTCCTTAAGCAGCCTGTCGCATGTTGAAAAATACTGCGGCAGGAACTGCTGGCCAACGGCCTCAATCATTTCAATCGAAACCAGTTTGTCGAACTGACCAGTGAGGTCTCGATAGTCCTCTTTTGCAACGGTGATTCTGTCACTCAAGCCAGCATCAGCGATTCGCTGCTGAGACAGACGGAACTGTTCTTCCGAAATTGTTGTTGTTGTCACGCGGCAGCCATATTTGCTGGCTGCATGAATCGCAAAACTGCCCCAACCGGTTCCGATTTCGATGACATGATCCTCTGGTTTCAGTTGCAGAGTCCGGCACACTCGGTCAACTTTCTCGATGGACGCGTCCTGCAGGGACGTCTGTTCGCTCGGAAACAACGCTGACGAATACAGCATTGTCGGATCCAGAAACAGTGAAAAGAAGCTGTTGCCCAGATCGTAATGGTCGTGAATATTTCGGTGGCTGCCGGACCGAGAATTTCGATTTCTGAAGTGCTGAATGCGGCTAATGAACCCCTGAAAGCTGAAGAACCTTGAGCGAAACTGTTCCATCACATTTTCGTTCTTCAGAAGTACGCGGAACAAGTCGGTGAGATCATCCGATTCCCATTCCCCCTGCAGATACGATTCCGCTGCGCCGAGTGCGCCGCCGGTGACTGTGCGACGAAAGAACTTCGGCGCGAGAACCTGAACGTGTCCCATGAGTGCGCTGGCTTCAAGGCTGCCGAATCGTTCGCTGTGTTCGCCGTGTTCAAGCACGATTTCGCCAGTCGTGA
>JANMEV010000021.1:0-22168 GCA_031377305.1 Planctomycetota bacterium
CAGCCGAGATACTTGGTGAATCGTGACATCCAGCGTTTTGGATTATGCCCCAGATTGGTGACCAGCACGCCCGACGTAAAATCGAACAGCCGCCGACCTTCAGGAGTCCAGTGGAAAACTCCCGCTGACCGCGCAAGCACCGCCTGGCTGGGTGTGAACGTTCTTAACGAATGCGGCTCATTCGCGGCGATCAGATTTCGAACGGCGTTCGACTGTTCTTCGCCGTCAAACTGGACGGCAAACGAAGGCGTGTTCTGCTGCATGAGGACTCTACCGAGGAGCGGACAACAAGGAGGGATTCAGTCAATCGCACGGCCGCAAGCCAAAACATCATGACGGAGAATGTCCGGGAGTGGTATCCACTTCCAAGCCGCTTTCCTTCCAGCCTCGAAAACCGCCGTCCATCGAAATGACGTTGGAATAGCCCATCAACTGAAGATTGAACGCCGCAAGAGCCGATCGATAACCGCCTCCGCAGTACAGAACCATCGGCGTTGCAAAGTCGGGGATCATCTCTTCGATATCTCGTTCGATCACACCCTTTCCGATGTGCTTCGCGCCGGGAATTCGAGCTGCGTTGAATTCACTTTCTTCGCGAACATCGATCAGGACAAAAGTATCTCCCTGAGCCTGCCGTTTGACGACATCCGGGATCGTACACTCCTGAACCTTTGAACGGACCGAGTCGACCAGTTCAACAAATCGTGCGCCGTGATTTTTCGCCATGGTGACCTGCAGATTCAAGTGTTTGAAAACGCCGCGACTTCAGCGTGCACGGTTTAAGATCAACCGGCACGACTCCAACTGCCAACCGTCCAGCAGAATGCTACCGCGACGAAAATTGAACACCAAGTGAGTTCCAAAGGAACTTCCTGGCGCGGGTTCGAAAAAGTGTGACGGCTTTCCTAACATGCAGGCCCGGGTATACTCGAAGGCGCTCTGCGATTCTGAAAGTTGCGGGGAATAATCTGCAACGTTCTGCCAGCAAATGCTGGTCACCTCGATTTTTCAAATGAGTCTCTTCTTCCACAAAGGCAGTTTCCAGATGATTCCACGCGAAGGTTCCCGGCGGTCGTTTCTGCAGGTTTCAGCCTCAATCGCCGGAGTGACGTCGCTCGTTGGCTCGCCGCTTTTGGCGCGGACAAACGGCGCCCCAGCGTTGGCCAACAGTCTGCCAGAAAACGCCGAACCGTTGTTTGCTTATGTCGGGACCTTCAGTTCGCCGTTGAAGGATATGTTGCCGACTCAAGTGGACCTCCCGCCCGGCAACGGTCGCGGCATTCACATTTTTCGGGTCAATCGCGATTCCGGAGAAATGACGCCCGCCGGAATCTATGATCTTGGCACCAGTCCGAGCTGTCTTGTCTTCAATGACAAAGGGACACGTCTTTATTCGGCCAACGAAACCGATCGAGTCGGCACCGAGAAGCACGGAACGGTCAGTGCGTTTTCAGTCAATCGGGCTGACGGAAAACTTGAGCTGCTGAACAAAGTTCGTTCCGGCGGTGCGGGACCGACTTATGTCAGCCTTCATCCGTCCGGTCGATTCCTTTTTGTGGCCAACTACTTTGGTGGCTCAGTGGCTGTGCTGCCAATTCTGCCCGATGGACGATTGGGCGAAGCGACGGACGTCAAGAACGATGTGGGAACGCTCGGGCCGGCGAGAGCGACCAACGCTCCTTCAGGTTCGTTTGCATTCAGCGGGCACGATCGAACTCATGCCCACATGATTCAAGCCGATCCATCGGGCCGCTTTGTGCTGCACGTGGACCTCGGCCTGGATCAGATTCTTGTCTGGCATTTTGATGCCGACAAGGGACTGCTGTCGCCTGCCCAACAACATGCTGTGTCGCTGCCACCGGGAGATGGGCCTCGGCATTTTCACTTTCATCCGAACGGGAAATGGTTCTACAGCATTCAGGAAGAAGGCTCCACGCTTGTGCTCTTCGACTACGATGGCACAACTGGTCATCTGACGGCGCGGCAAACGATTTCGACACTACCGCCAGGATTTGCCGGCAGCAACTTCTGCTCCGAGATTCTTGTGTCGTGGGATGGAAAGTTCGTCTACGCTGGCAACCGCCTGCACGACAGCATTGGCATCTTCTCTGTTGGATCCACTGGGGAGCTGACGTTTGTCGGTGAAGAATGGACTCGCGGCAACTATCCCCGTAGCTTCAACTTTGATCCCACGGGTACGCTACTCTACTGCTGCAATCAACGGGGCGACAACGTCGCGGTTTTTAAGGTTGATCGAGCCACCGGGCAACTCAATTTCACTGGCCAGTATGTGCCGGTTGGCAACCCTTCGATCATTGTGTTCTTGTCGTTGCCAAACCGGGAATGAGTTGCTCAGCTCCAGCAGCCTGCGTCTTATGGAAGAAACAAACAGCGGAACGACGCATTTCCCCGCCACCATTGCCCGCGTGGTTCAGACGCCAAATAACGCACAATTGTTGCCTTTTGCGGCAGAACACCCGTGTCCGTCGGCCAATACTCGATCAAAGCGACGTCTTTGAATTGAACGGGAGCCAAATGATGCCCTCAATGCATGGTCTAAGGACTGCGACCGAAGAACAAGGACATAATCAAGATCTTTCGAGCGAACGACTATCACCCTACGGGAAACATTTGACGTGCAGAGGTGTCTTGCAGACGTCGGACATCAGAAAACCTTCAACTCATTTTGAAGATCCGGTATATGTTTTGCTCTGCATGATGGCGTGACTTGCCATACGCGAAATGGACTGTCGAAGTCTCAGTCCGCCGGTCATATCGTGTGATGTTGTTTCGAAATAAACGAGCTCGGGCAGGCGGTAGGAATAAATCCAGCGAACGCGCTCCACACCAACCTGTGGCGCTAGCCGATTTCCTGCATTCAGATCGGCTAGCTTCTCGGGCTTAATAGGTATTCTTCCATCGGTCGCATGCCTTAGCGATTTGACAAACGCCTCCGAATCGCTCACAGTCTTTTTCGTCTGATCGTCTTTTGAACAGAACCCCTTTCAAAATCAATCGCTGCGATCCAATGCAAGCACATTGCCAGATTTTAGTGATCGGCCGTTAGTATTGTGGCCATGCTGTTGATTCCTTTTCTCATTGCCTTTCGCATCTGTACCTTTCGCATCTGTGCCTTACTCTTCAGTCGCTTCTCAATTACTTCGGGCTGCGAATTTGAGGAGTCCTTCAATCGCAATATTGCGTCAATCGCGGCACAAAGAACTGCGATTTCACGACAACTGTGACAAAAACATCAAATCACTTCAAAAATGGAGAGTCGGCTGCGTTTTAGACTTAGCGACTCCTCATCAGGCTGTCTTGTGGGGTAGTGTTTGTTTTCATTTTTCAAAGGTACTGAACATGGTCAAAAGTATGTCGGCACGCCGAACGCGTGGGTTTACGTTGATCGAACTTCTGGTTGTAATTGCGATCATTGCAATTCTGATTGCCCTTTTGCTGCCAGCCGTGCAGCAAGCTCGTGAAGCGGCAAGACGAACCCAATGCAAAAACAATCTGAAGCAACTTGGTCTTGCATTTCATAACTACCACGACACCTACAATGCGTTTCCTCCTGGCTACGTAACTTTGGCTGCCAATGGCAATACAACTTCCGAGGTGGGCGTGTATTCCTGGGGTTCAATGATTCTGCCGCAGATCGAGCAGAGCAATGCCTTCCAGAGCCTAAGCGTCGGAAATGTGCCGTTGCAGGTGAATGCTGCGAACGTCAATAATCTGAAGATTCTGCAGACGCCTCAGCCTGCATTCCGTTGCCCTACCGACATTGGTCCAGCGTTGAACAACTTCGTTAATGCGACCGGGTTTGGTGCTGACAATTGGTACAACATGAATATCTCGAACGGCACCGGGCCAGTGCCAATCGCAACATCAAATTATGTCATGGTTGCTGGCACAGGCGTCAGCACTACTCCGGCTGCCAATCCAACCAATCGAACCTCGACGGGATCAGTAGTTCCCCCGCTGGGCGTTGGATTCCGAAATTCGAAGATTAACTTCCGAGATATCACAGATGGCACGAGCAACACAATTCTACTCGGCGAACGAGCATGGAAGTATGGTCAAGTCAACGTGGGAGCGGCGACCGTCTACGGATTTAGTGCGTCGATCAACAATCCATCAGGAAGTGCCAATGTCAAGGCTGCGGCGTTAGCTTGTCTCGGTCAAGGCTACAATGGCATCAATTGGAGCGCTAACAATCTGATCCATCAAACCCGCGGTTTCAGCAGTGGCCACACCGGGGGGGCTCAGTTCGTGATGTGCGACGGATCTGTCAGATTCATCAGCGAAAACATCGACTACAAGACGACTGATAATGCGGCACTGGCCGATATGACTCTCCATGCGTCTTCGACGCTGGCACGTCTTCTTGTCCGCGACGACGGACAGGTCGTCGGTGAATTCTGAACGAAAAGTGAAAGAGACTCATAATGGTGAATTTTGTAAAACTTGAATCCCTCTGTTTGTTCATCGCACTATTTGTTGCCGCTTCGTTCGCCGGATGTGGCGGTGGTGATATGCCCGAACTTGGGGACGTTTCTGGAAAAGTGACGGTTGACGGCAAGCCGGTCGGAGGGATTAATATTCTCTTCACACCCGAAACGGGTCGAGCGGCAGGCGGTGTGACCGAAAGTGATGGCAGTTACGAACTGATCTATCTGGATGGATATGGCGGCTGCAAAATTGGTCCTGCGAAGGTGACCTTTGAATGGTCTCCTGGTGTAGAACCAACAGCAACCGTGCCTTCCAGATACATGCAGGAGGGATTTTCTGTTGAAGTGAAGGCGGGGTCCAACGAACTGAACTTCCCGATGGACTCCAAGTAACTTCAACTGAGTTTCTTGGTCAATGTTACCTATTCCAGCAAAGCTCGCCAGAATGACCACTGGCGAGCTTCTTTTAATTTAAGCACACCGACATGCATTTGAATCGACTTTGCTCGCTGCTCTTTTTGTTGCTGGATCCTGTTGCTGCAAGCCGGGTATCAGCGGACGATTTTCGTGTGTATCCGTATCTACAGAATCCTTCAGCGAATTCCATGACCATCCGCTGGTTCAGCGGCTCGGCCATAGAAGGCAACCTGGAAGTGTTCTCTGGTGATCCGGCCGCCGGTACAGACAAAGCTCCGATTGCCAGTGTCAAAACTTCGCCGGAAGCGGCTGGAACACTTGAGCACAACCCGTTCAAGGAAGAGCCCGGCAGCCCGCATCCCGCCACTCCGTTTCGTCACACAGCTGTTTTGAGCGATTTGAGTCCTGGCACAAAGTATCAATACAAAGTAACTCAGGGCGACGGTACGGCGATAGGATCTTTTCAAACTGCTGGAGATCGAAATACGCCAATCAGAGTGATGGTTTATTCAGACTCCGAAACAGAACCAGAATCCACAACCACGCCTCCCGTTGCATGGCCTGTGGCAGCCGCAAGTAATCGGCCAGCGACTATTGTCAACTACCTCGCCAACCAGACTGACGGATACCACCAGAACTGTCGCATCATGCAAAGCCGATCGCCCGATCTGGTATTGATTGCCGGCGACCTTGTGGAGTGTGGCGGCGAACAACGCGATTGGGATGAATTCTGGCAGCATAACGCAGGAAACATCGGCCGACTCGCATCCAGCGTCCCCATCCTGCCTGCCATCGGAAACCATGAGAACTACGCTGGCCCAGGCGGTGGATACACAGCTCCTGCAGCCAACTTTTCAACAGCGAAGTATCTGACATATTTTAGCGTGCCATCCAACGGCGCTAAGGCCGCTTGCCACGATGGTCGCTATTACCGAATTGACTACGGCCCGATTACATTGATCACGCTCGACTCCAGCGATGGTGAGCCACACAAATCGGAGGCAGACACCAATCACAACATGGAAGGCAGCCATGCGCCTGACTTCAATCCGGGTTCAGAGCAATACCAGTGGTTGGAGGTTCAACTAGCCGACGCTCAAAGGAAGAGCCGTTTTACTTTCGTGCAGTTTCATCACACGATGTTCGGTTCTGGTCCACACAGCGTACCTTTTGGATCGGAAAACTTCTCGGGGCAGGCTGGCATTCCGATGCGAGTGCTGCTTCCGTTGTTCATGAAGTACGGCGTTGATGTGATTTTCTCGGGTCACGACGAAATGCTGGAAAGGTCGTTGGTTTCTGGCGATGAGACTCGAACCGATGGCACACCGAAAGCACATTCAATTCATTGCTACGATGTCGGAATCGGTGGCGATGGTCTTCGCGGTCCGTCTGTCGGATTTGATAATCCCAATCGACAGTTCCTGGCCCACGAACACAGTCCGGAAGTCTGGAAGGGCGGAAAGCTGATATCCGGGGGCAAACATTACGGCCATCTGGAAGTCGACGTGCATCCGGGATCAAATGGTACGTGGCAAATCGATATCGTGCCTGTGTACATTTTTCCAATCGTCGACGACCAGCAAAAAGTCAGCTCATGGGAACGTCGCACTTACAATGACGCTGTGCAGATTCCGGAAACGCCCTAACCAGGCGGAGAACTGGTCCGAAGTTCTTATTCCTTGAACAGTCCAATCATGCCTGCAAAGAAAAAGCCGACGCTGTTCAACAGCGTCGGCTTTAAAAAGACTCAGCCAAATCAAGGACTGACTACTTTTTCACTTCTCCCTTGAGCTTGTCGGCAGCCACTTCCAGTGGCTTCTGGGCGTTGTCGCCTTTCTTGACGACGATCTTGTACTTACGTTCAACGTAGCCAACTCGTTCGTGCCACACGCGGAATTCGTGCTCGCCAACGGGAAGGTTTGGAATGGTGAAATTGCCTTCCTTGTCAGTCACAGCTGCATAAGGATGATCAACGACCAGCCAGTAAGCATTCATCCATGAGTGAAAGTCGCATGCAACCTTGAACGGCAGGGATTCACCGACTTTGCAGTCGAACGGTTCACCCTTACCTTCTGGTGTGTTTGGGGCGATCAAAACGTTCTTGGCTGTGCCCTTGATTGGATAGGTGTGAGTGTTGTGTGCGATGTTGTCGTGCGAAATGACTTCCACAGATTGACCACCCAGAACGACCATGCAATGAGGGATGAACATGCAGCCCTTTTGGTCGAAGATCATTGTCGCCTTCTCAGGCTTCTTCAGATCCGGGTGAATGCTCTTGGGGGCCTTCACCAGATAGACGAACACGTTTGCCAGACCCTTTGTCTCCTTGTCGATGAGCAGTTCTTCACTCATGACATCCTCAGCGGCGCAAACTTCTTTGTCTTTAATGTCCGCGCCCTTCTTGTGAAGCACAACGGGCTCGGGAATTGTCCCTGTGACAACGATCCTACCTGTTACCGTACCCCAGTCTTCTGCGATAACGGGGGCAAGGCAGCAGAACGACAGTGCTGCCGAAAGAAACAAACTCTTCATGGCGAATTCCTTTGCGTAGTTGTGAAGCTTAAAGGCGGGCAACCGGTGAGTCTACGTTTCGGGCCGAGTGAAACGCTCAACTGACACGAACCAGGATTATGGGACAAATTCTTGACCGAGTCGCGGCCATGTCCATCTCATTTTATGAGCCCTGATGTTCGAAGTCGAACGGCACTTTTAAAAACTTCTCGCCGCGGCGATACGCTTCCCAGTGCTGAGACGCCGCTGTGGCGGACAAATCGTGCGTTATGGCACACAAGCAAAGTCGTCACCGTTTAGGTGCTGTGGCAAGTTGATGCCTTAAGCCGCAGCCGAGGCCGGAACGCTATCAGGGAAGTTTTGAGCCGAATTGCACCGCGGCATTCGAGTTCACATATCAGCATGTATGTTGTTCGAGCCCGCTCGCCAGAGAGAGACCACATTTCCGCCCGCGCGCCTGTTAAACGCCCGCGCGCCTGTTAAACGCCTGTTAAACGCGACCGATGTCGCGGGCTAACAAGCCGTTGAGACAGCCGCCACTAATATCGTGGCGTTGAGTTCGAAACGGCCTGAACTCGAAGCAATCGGCCCACTGGCTTTTTCATATCCACGATAACGGGCTGTGAAGACTGTGCCACTCCAACATTTCCCGCAGCGTCACGGGCCAGAAGTTTGAAGTAAAGTGCGGGAGGAGTTCCCTGCCGAATCGCCATTTGATAACCGCCCTGATCGGCCTGCCAGTCAAATACGGTCGTCCATGGACCGTTCGGGGAGGTTGCCTGTTCCAGTCGAACGGGTGTCGTCGAGGCGTTTTGTTCGGCCATTCGCCACGACAACTGTAATGTTCCGAAACCGCCCTCAGTGCGAATGGCCGGCTGAGCCATTTCCACAATCGGCGCTGTCTGGTCGACCGTCACAACGATTTCGGGAGCCTGCCCCGGTTGCGGAGGCGTATCGATGAATCCAAGCCCGTTGCGGACTCGCACGGCAAAACCAAATGTGCCTTCTTCCTGCGTATCCACCTGGAAAGGACTCTTCATGTCAGGGTCGTTTTCGTAGCGATACCATTGCTGTCCGCCATTCGCGGTGATAAACAATTCCACGGCACTGACGCCCGACGGCCCGACGTCTTCGACCTGATAGTCCAGATCGAACAACGCTGCATTCACAACCTGAGCGTCATTTGACATCGCTCCGAGCGGCGCTGGTTGACCAGCAACATTGGGGCCCACATTCATCAGTCCGCCGGTATTCAAGGCGGCGGCTGGAGTCACCTGCGGGAAACCGGTGGCCATGTTCGTCTTCAATGTCGCGTTCACTGAAGTCGCAGCCTTTGGAAATCCTTTCGCTGGAAATCCCGATGCGTGTGAATTCATGCCAGCCCCAAACGGCGAAACTCCCAGGGGTGCTCCAGGAGGAAGATTCGACAAAGGAGTGGCAGAGTTTGCTCCGGTTGCAGAGTTGGCTTTGCTCACAATCTGTGTCGAAGCTTCGCCGCGGTTTCCAGCAGTGTCCGTGATCGCTGCTCTTACTGAGATAACTGAACCTACGGATGCTGAGATCTTAGCTTGACCGTTTGCAGTCGGTTGAAACTGCACCGGCTTCCATCGACCGTCAGCACCATCTGAATATTCAATGGCCAGCGATTCCGGGGCCACGTGCGAATCTGTGCTTGTCCAGTTCACGACGACATTGCCGGGAGCCGGCTCAAACAGTTCCAGCTTCAACTGTGGAGCAACGGTGTCAACGACGACGTCAAGTTCGGGAGCACTACCTTCGATACCAGACAGCAGGTTACCCTGCGCGTCGGCCATACGAATCGCGAACGAATAGCGACCGTCACGTTGAGCTGAAAACGTAAAGGACTTCTGTCCGGCGGGAACCGTGTTCAGACGATCCCAATGAGCACCGCCATCCTGCGAACCGAAGAGCACTGCAAATCCTTCTGCAGGCTGGCCGGGTTCTGTCTCGACGTCAAACGGTATCTGAAACCGTCCCACGTTCGTGACTTCTTCGGCGAACAGGTCAGGATGAATAGCACTAACGGCCAGACTGGCAGCACCTAAAAAGGCGAGGGCCGGAACGCGTTGTCCGCTTCGACGAAGTGTGTTCATAAGTTGACGAAGACTCATCCCTGCGTTCCTTCGCTGGATGCGTTGGGGAAGCGTCCCGATAGGCTGAACGATGATCCTCAACGAATGATTTGTGATGGGCACTGCAACAAATCCCCCCTGCCCGTACTCCGGGCGCAGAATTTCGGTGTGCAGTTCCTCTCATCGTGGTATCGGGTGCTCCGATTTGTGGACTTGATCGCAATGTGAGGATGGCAATCAGCATTCCGCCTGTAAGGCCGGGGAACGGAGCGGCGCCCTCGATTTAATGCGAGATCTGGCAGAATCAGCCGAATGATCGCCAGTACTTCACCTTGTAAACGGCGGATGTGAGTACCGTGGCTTTTGACGCCGACTGGACAATCAGCACTCAGAATCACACCGAACGATATGGGACACAACAGACAACCGGGGATCTCACAGTTTCCGATCGCCAAAAAGACCAGCGATTTAAGCCTTGTATGAAGCGACGTTTACTGCAGCCGTTGCTATTCGATTCGCCGTAGCGGCAGAATCGCAGAACAACTCTCAAGGTGCATTTCTGGTTTCCGGCACGCTGCCAGGCACCTGAGCTGAGCACGCCGAAGTTTGAATTTAACGATTCTGACGAAAGTACTGATTCTGCCGGATTGTCGGTGCCGATGAATACCCCTGTGGTGGAATGCACAGAGCTTCAAACGGTATCGAATGCTGAATGAGGCTTGAGGAATTTCCCATCGAAGTCAACTGGCGAGCCTCGGCACTGCGGATCTCTGATCTGTTTCCGGGGGCGATGGAGACAACTACGGGTTGTCTGTTTGATCGGTCCGTCTGCCGAGTCCTCGTCCAGAATCACAGCGCCGCGAGCGAAAAGGCAACCGGCGCCAAACTTGGCTGGTGACCAGTTAACTGCTGGCCAGCCTGCACTGCGGTAATTGGGTCTCAAAGAGTTTGCAGGAGAGCACTGATGTTGAAACGAATGATCATGCTGGCCGTCGTCACAGTGGCTGTGCTGACAAGTGTCCGCACCGTGGAGGCGGCTCCTCCTGGCCAACCATCCGACTGGCAGCGATTCTACCACTATCCGTACGTCTATTATCCACATTCATTCCAGAAGCCACAGCAGTACGACAACATGTACTACCGCTATGAGCCTTCCATGCGGATTCCGGTCTACAACAAGAACTGGTACAACTTCTATCCGTCTGAGAAGCCTTATCACTCAGGCCATCATTATCTGCTCGACGTGTTCTAAAGTTCGCTGTCAAAAGCAGAACGCTGCAGTCAAAAGCGACAGGCTCTGAATCGGCATGGCGAGTTCCTTGTGAACTCACCCGGCTGATTCAGAGCCTGTTCGCATTTTTCGACCGTCGGTGGACAACCGATCGTCTCAATCAAAGAGCCGACAAAAGAGTACTGATGTCGCTGAAGACAACAAAGTCAGCGTTGCTCGGTGCCACATCTTTCTGGGCCGTTTGAGCAGATGTCGTGGCCGAGGCACTCGCCGTCAATGTCAAAGACGTGTTCGACTGAATAGACGCCACGAAGTACCAGCGGTTTTGAACTTTGATTGACTGTCCGACAGCCAACTGCGTCGTAAACAATGTGCCAACACCTGTCAACGTTGGGCTACCACTCGTCGTTGACACTGTTCCAGTCAACGGTGTGTTCGCCGGGGCAAAGCTTCGCAGTGGCAGTTCACCAATCGAGGC
This sequence comes from Planctomycetota bacterium, assembly GCA_031377305.1. Taxonomy (GTDB): domain Bacteria; phylum Planctomycetota; class Planctomycetia; order Planctomycetales; family Planctomycetaceae; genus SXXK01. The sequence goes on from JANMEV010000021.1 coordinate 11,179, forward strand.
ATTTGCATATTCCGTTCTGAAATCGCGCGGGGTCAAATTGTTGATCTGATCAACAACCGTCATGCCTGTGCCGATCACTCGTCCGAAGACAGTGAAGCTCTGATTGTCCAGGAAGCTGTTGTCGCCCATGCTGATAAACCACTGATTAGTTCCTGTGTTAGGGGCACCTGACAAGGCCATTGCCATTGTGCCACGAACATTCGAGTTCGCTCCCGTAAACTCACTCGTCAGTGTTCTGATTGGCGTAACCGGTCGGATTTCGCCACCGGATTGTGTAAACCCACCCGCCTGAATCACGAAGTCGTCGTCCGATCGTTGGACGATCATATTGTTCCAGAGCGTCGGCGAATTCACATATTCAAGGAAGTTGCTTACCGTATTGGGCGTTGCAGTGTTCAGAAGTTCGGCATCCCAGGTTCCAAGAGCCGTCTGGAATCGAACCACCGTGCCAACCGCCAAATGGGCATTGATGTCTGCGTCGGATGTGGTCGAACCCAAAGTGGATTTGACAATGATGTGGTTAGCACCGTTGTTCGTTGTATTGTTCGTAAGCGTCACGTCCACCGTGTATGCTCCGTCGTTTGCCGCTGTCGTTGTGGCATCGTCGAAAACTCCGTCTCCGTCGCTGTCGACTGCGACTGCGGCACCCGCCGATGTCGTTCCGGTGATTCGGAACACAGGATTCTGGGTGATTACCGTCCCGTTGGATGGTTGAGTGGTGTTGGAAGCGATGCTTGTTGTCAAAGGAACGAGGTCCGAATCCCGAATCGTGATCGACGATTCTGCTGTCGTGGCCCCGATTGCAGTCGCGGTAACTCGAACAATGACATCCTGGCTTGGAGTGCTGTCGCGTTCGACAGTGAACGTGACAGGGGCCGATGTTTGTCCAGCCGGAATAATGACGGACGCTGGCCCAGACAGTTTCGTACTGTCGGAATAGGCCAGATTTACAGTAATCGGAGTTGTCGATGCCACCGAACTTCTAACCGTTGCGTTCAATGTACCAACTGTCTCCAGAACTGACGACGTCGAAGGAGTCCATGACAGCACTGCATTTTCATCGTCGGTGACCGTCAGCAGTGTTTGTCGATTTGCAAAAAACGTTGATCCGGTTACCGAGGTCGTGATGGTGACTGGAAGTGAACCGTCTACGGCTCCGTTATCGATCGCATTGAAGTTAACGCTCGCACTTGACTGTCCGGCAGGGATCGTCAACGTCGCCGGAACAGACAGTCGCGTTGAGTCTGACAGTCCGAGCGTAACTAAAAGTGCTTGTGTGGTGTTGGAATTCTGTCGGGTGACGGTGAGCGAGGCGGCGTTTGTTCCTGCTCCTTCTGAGACAGATGTCTTTGTCAGGCTAAGTGAGAGGCTTGGTGCGAGCTCATCTTCGATCACCGTCAGCGATGTTGTTCCGGAAGTTAGCCCTGTGGCCGCAGCCGTAACAACGACGTCAGCGTTACCGTCGAATGCATCATTGTTGACGGTCGATCCCGAGAATGTGAAGGACGATTGCCCGGCCGGAATTATCACGGATGCTGGAACCGTGAGTCGAAGAGGCGTTGCCGATGTTAACGTCACTGTCTGTGCCGCCGTCGTACTGGAGCCATGCCGCGTCACCGTAAACGATACTGCATTTGTAGCAGAGTTTTCGCTAATGGATGGCAAAGCGGACGTCAGAGTCAGCGATGCTGTCTCGTCATCAATCACAGACACGGTCCGCAATCCGCTTACGAACGCAGGGTTTGTTGAAGAGGCGGTTACGATGACAGGAACATTACCATCACTCGCCGTGTTTGGCACTGGGGTTCCTGCAAATGTGGCTGACGACGAGTTTGCTGGAATTGTCACAGTCGGCGGTACCGTGAGGCGACCAACTGTGTTTGAGTTCAACGCGACTGTGACGGCCTGAGAAATATCGCTGGTGTTGCGAGTTACAGTAAAGGTGATTGGAGATGCTGAATTTTCGTTGATAAATGATGCCGGAGAAGTAACCAGCAGCGTCGCCACGTCGTCGTTGGTAACCGTGATCGTCCTTGTGCCAGTGGTAAACCCGCTGGCACCGGCCGAGATGATAACTGTAGAATTCGGGTCCACGACGGTGTCGTCAACAGCAGCACCCACAAAGGTCACCGATGCGGCATTCGCCGGAATCACGATCGAACTTGGAACGGTCATTCCGGCTACGTTGTTCGATGATAGAGACACTGTCAAAGGCTGAGTGAGGTTTGTTGAGTTACGTTCGACCGTAAACGTAACTGCTGAGGAGCCTGCATTTTCGGCCACGCTGGACACCCCTGAAGTCAGCGTTATCACAGAGTCGTTGTCGGTCACGGTGACAGTGCCTTGTCCCTGAGCGAAGCCAGTCGCCGTGGCACTGACCACAACCTGTGAACTTCCATCTGCAGTGGTGTTGTCTACCGCCGCTCCCGTGAAGTTAACCGAAGCCGCGTTTGCCGGAATGATAACGCTCGCTGGAACGGTAAGTTTGCTGGTGGTGCCGGACGACAGATTCACCGTCACGGCCTGTGACAGATCTGCCGTGTTGCGAGTGACAGTGAACTCAACGGCGGCTGCACCGGCGTTCTCAGAAAACGTCAAGGGGGCCGCAGTGACCGTCAAGGCTGGCGATTCGTTGTCGGTCACAGTCACGGTCGCCGTTCCATTGGCGAATCCCACCGAGGATGCCGTTACGACAACCTGAGAGCTACCATCGGCTACGGTATTGTCGATAGCAGCACCGCTAAATGTTATGAACGTCGCATTGGCTGGAATCACAACGCTGCTTCCAACAGTAATCTTGTTCGTGTTGTTTGACGACAAGTTCACCGTAAGAGGCTGAGTAATGTCAGCAGCACTTCTCGTTACAGTGTAAGTGACAGCGGAGGCCCCTGCGTTTTCCGCGACAGTCGCCACTCCCGCAGACACGGTTAGAGTGGAGTCGTTGTCGGTTACCGTAACAGTTGTTTGTCCCGCCGTGAAACCAGTTGCAGAGACGCTCACAACAACCTGAGAACTCGATTCCACCGTCGTGTTGTCAACAGCAGCACCAACAAACGTAATGAACGAAGCGTTCGCCGGAATGATGACGCTGGATGGCACGGTTAGCTTACTTGTGGTGCCGGATGACAAATTCACTGTGAGTGGCTGAGTATTGTCTGAGTTTGTTCGCGTCACCGTGAAAGTGACAGCGGACGCTCCCGCATTTTCAGCAACGCTTGAAGGCGAAGGCGAAACTGTCAGAGTCGGTGACTCATTGTCATTCACCGTAACAGTGAATGTGCCATTTTCAAACCCAGTCGCAGTCGCAGTCACAATCGCCGTCGTGTTTCCGTCGATCGTCGTGTTGTCGACTGCCGCCCCGACAAACGTGACGGAAGATGCGTTGGCTGGAATCACAACACTGCTTCCAACCGTCAGCTTGGTGGTCTTGTCAGACGAAAGATTAACCGTCAATGGCTGCGCGAGATCAGCAGAATTACGAGAGACGGTAAACGTGACCGCCGATGCGCCCGCGTTCTCTGAAATTGTTGACGGGACCGCTGTTACTGTCAGTGCGGCGACGTCCTCGTTCGTCACAGTCAGCGTGTCGGTTGCCGTTGTGAATCCAGTTGCCGTCGCCGTGAAAGTCACCACAGCGGATGGTTCAAAGGTAGTGTTGTTTACCGCTGTGATACTGACAGTTGCCGATGATTGACCAGCAGGAATGACAACCGTGGCTGGTACAGTGGCCTTCGACGTATTGGAGGATGCCAGGGTCACCGTCAGCGCTGAAGTCGTGGATCCACTTCGAGTCACAGTCATTGTTGTCGCCGTGGCTCCTGCATTTTCGGCAACCGAATCCGCAACAACGGCAACGGTCAGTTTCGCATCGAACTGAGCCCCGGCGGCTGTTGCTTTTGCGATGGCTCCTGTTGTTGCATCGGTGATTCGGCTGGTGATCAATGCGTCGTTAACGCCATTGGCCGGCTTCCCAAGACGGCGGGTTTTTGGAACAACAGCGGGCGAAGCAATTTCAAGCGAATCTCGCCCCCAAAGCGCTCCAACAAAGACTCCGCGCTGCAGATTGCTCGTACCCTGAATCTGAACACTGTCGTTGCCCTGTCGCATCCAGAGCGAAACATTTCCGGTGATCGTGGTAGCGTCAATGAAGGCAACGTCCTCGCCCTTGCCTGCATCAACTGTTAACGAGCCATTCAGTGTCGAGTTTCGAACGACAATGTCGTCGTTGCCACCGTTTGTGGAAATCACGGTTGAGCCATTGATCGTCACGGTGCTTAGAACAATGTCATCATCGCTGTGGCCAGTTTGAATCGAAAGGCCAGCGATGGTTGAGTTTGCCACATTGACGACTGCCGCTCCCGTCGACGAGATCGTCGCACCCTTCGTTGCGGTCGCATTCTGAACATTGACGGTGTTGGTTCCAACGCCACCGTCGATCATCAAAGACTGGTTCAGTGTCCCGGCAACGCCGAGAGTATCATTGCCAACGCCGCCACGCAAATCGACTTTGCCCGTGACGGTGACACCCGACAAAATGGCGAACGTGTCATTGCCGGCATTCAGAGAGACATCAATTCGGCCGCCAAATGTCGTTGAGCTTGACGACAGCACAAAAGTACTCGTTCCGCCATTCAGAGTCGTGCCGTTCAGTCCTCGGGCGATCAACGTGTTGTTCTCCGCCACAATTTCCACAGAATTGTCGGCAGTGTCTCCCGTCAGAACCGCGTCGCCAGCAGTCAATTGAATCTGCACGTTCCCCGTCAAAAGGGCTCGCTGCTCCAGCAGTTCGAGCTGAAGCGACTTAGCCCGACTTGATCGACGTCGAGTTGATTTGGCCGAGCTTTGCAAAAGACTGTTCAGAACCTGACGTAGACCCATTTCGAGCACCCTGGAAAAAATCTGCGGACGAGGAACAGTTCACACTGCGTTGAAATTCCGGGCAGAGACTGCTGCCATTCTGGCAAGACGCGTGCGATAGGCAAATTCTAACGCATGGCGAAGCAAGGCAAAGGACTAGATGCAAATTTCGCGAGTCTTCTGGCACGAGTTATTTTGACAAGCGCTTCGTTGCGTAGGACCCTTACCTGCAGAACCATCACCGGCGACAAATGAGGTGATTTGCCGTTCATAGAATTCCAGTCAATCTCGGCGAATTCACAATTTTCCGGGAAACACTTTCTTGTGGTCCGTCGAGTCGTTACAGGTGCAAATGTGTCGGGAAGAAGCCGACCAGCCGGACGCCGATCTTGATGCCAAATGCTCGGATCTTCGGCGATCGAAAAAGTGAGTCAGGAAAGGTTTTGGTTGTTTCGGCTGTGACTCGAATTCGGATCTTGCCATCTCACAACCAAAGGCTCCAAACGGCTGAATCGACTACGCGGAGCGTTTCTGCCGCTGTGCGTTTTTGCCTTCATTTCAAATCAGTCAAGAAGCAGTACTGGCTCAACTTTCCGCGGTTGGAGTCCCCGTGGGTTTTTCCTGAGTCGCAACGTTTGCAAACGGCGTTTTCAGCATCCCGGAAATCGTCTGCCAGTGATCGTCCTGAAACTCATCAAGTCCAAGACGAATAGCAGAATCCTGATTGACATTTCGGTGCGAACCGAACAGCCGATCCCAGAGAGACAGAATGGATGAATAATTGGAGTTGGTCTCCAATACGTTCCGGGAATGATGGATTCGATGCATCGTGGGAGTCACTATTAGCAGTCGCAGAACGCTATCGAATCGTCCCAGTGAGATGTTGGAATGATGAAACTGCGAGACCGCCAGCAGAATGGTTTCGTGAACCACCAGGGTTTCAGGCGATAGGCCAAGTGCGACGATGACTGGCATTCGAAAGATAGCTGCCATCGCAAGTTCGCCAACATGAAAGCGAGCCGACGTTGTCACGTCCATTTCAGCATCACTGTGGTGGACTCGGTGAAACCGCCACAAAAAAGGAAACCAATGGTTCCCGCGATGCCAGAAATACGTCCATCCATCCAACACGAAGCATCCAGCGATCAGTTGTGCTATCGTCGGCAGATGCAACCAGTTTAGAAGCCCAATTCGATGTTCAACAACAGACTTCGACAGAACCGTCGACACAAACCCGAGAGTAAAAAACAATACAGCACCGTTGATGACGGCGAGAGCCAGATTTCTGACGGCATGACCCAGCCGCCATGAAAGATAGACGTCCCGCGGCTGAATCGACTCGACCAGCCAAAGGAGCGTCAAAACCGCAGCAGCTGGAACCGCGCGTGAAGTGGAAAGAACCTCCGCTATAACTGCTGGAACATCGCTCATGCCGAGGAATCGTCGTCAGCAACGTCGTCGGTAATGCCCATGATAGCTTTGGTTTCACGTTCGATGCTTCTCAGATACTTCATGAGCTTTTCAAAGATGTCGGACGCAAAATCCTCCGCACCCAGCACCGCAGACATTTTGTCGAAAACCTCCTGGTCCGAGACCTCGGCGACATCCGCAACCTTGCTTGCCTGACGAAGTTCAGACAGCTTTGGTAGAAACGCCTGACGAAGATGCTCGCTCAATTCGCGAGCCAGATACTCAGCCTTGTTGAACCGCTCAACCAAAGGAATGTTTTCAGGATTGTCCTGCATAGCTTTCAACCTTTTCGACGTTTGCGAGCGAGACAAACCTCGTCATCGCTGTGGCGACGTAGATCACAACTCAGTGTCTCAAGTTACTATTCTTTGACCATGCGTATGCAAACAGGTTTTCCAACGGTGATCGAGTCACCTGTCTTTGTGAGTTCACCGGTCTTTTGATCGATGGAGAAAACAAACACGCTGTCTGAATTTTGATTTTCCGCCAGCAGCCACTTCCCCGTCGGATCGACAAAAAAGTTGCGAGGCTCATTGCCGCCAGTGGGCTCGTTTTCAACATACGTCAAAAGCCCAGTCTCCTGATCGATCGTAAAGACTGTAATTGTTTCATGACCTCGATTGCTGACGTATAGGAACTTTCCAGTCGGATGAACAAGACATTCCGCGGTGCTTTTGCGACCTTCATAGCCTTTGGGAATTGTCGAAATCTCCTGAATCGACGTCAGACCTCCATCCTCTTTGTTCCGTTGAAACGCCGTGACGACCAGCGTCATTTCATTGTTGGTATAAGCAAACTGGCCGGATGGATGAATCGAAAAGTGACGAGGCCCGCCGCCCGGAGTAACGAGGGCCGCAGGTGGTGTCGCGGCGGACAGCATGTGGGTCTCTGGATTGAACTGATAGATCATGATCTTGTCGATTCCCAGGTCAGCCGCGTAAGCGAACTTGTTGTCGCTGCTGAGGTTGATCGAATGGGCATGCGGCGCCTTCTGACGATCGTTGTCGCTGCTGCTGCCTTCGTGTTGAATATTGCACGACATCGGCTGCAGTGAACCGTCTTTCGCAATGGGATAAACGCTGACGTTTCCACCACCATAGTTGGCAATCAGCAGGTTTGTTCCTGTGGCATCGACATTGCAATGGCACGGAGCACCGCCGTCGGTGGGCTGATGATTAATCTTCGTGAGCGTCCCATCGGCGTTGATTCGCAAAGCGGTTACCGCTCCTCGACCACGTCCAGCGCCTTCGCTTATCTCGTTGACGGCGTAAATCCACTGTTGCTGAGGATGTACGGCCAGAAATGAAGGATTGTCCAGTTCCGCAGCAAGCGATGGTTTTGAGAGCTTGCCGGTGTCCGTGTCAAACTCGCTAAAGTAGACACCTTTGCTGGTACTGTCACCTCGGGTGTAAGTTCCGATGTAGACTCGATAGCGGTCAGCATGAACGTCGTCGATCATGCAAAGAAAGGCTATCATCCCCAGAAGCACGCGAAAACAGATGGCGTCAAAACGAATCATGAATCGGGATCACTTTCGCAAAGGAGTAGCACGTGACAACTCAAACGGAGGGGGAAAATGCGGTTATCGACTGGCAACAGAGTAACGCAATGCTCACTCAAACTGCAAACAACCCGCTACTTTCAGCGCATGGGCCGTTGTGATTGGGCAGGTCCTGCTTGCTGAGTCATACTTCGCGGCTCGCGGCGACATGAGTGCCCGGCAAATGCCTGAATCGGCCGGCGAAAGACCCCGTCCAGGTATGACTTCGTGACTCGGTATGCCGCGGCTCGAACAGAAGTGAACAAATGAAACGAGGGAGTCACGGGGGTTTGAACTTTGTTTCCTTCGTTTGCTTCTGTTCCAAAAATCGGACTTCTATTTGGATAGAGCCTAACTGGACAGCGGTGACGAAGCGCGACTCCTTTCGGCGTCGCTATGATAAAAGCAACTCCGGCCATTGAGCCGACCGCGAACCCGGCACGGGCGGGTTGGTGAGCGATCGAAAAGTGAAGACTACGGATTGTTTTGTCTCGCTGGAGAAGTTCCGAGTCGCCGCATGGAAGCAGTGTGCGTGAAAGAACAACACGTCGCCAGGCCGCAGTTCGACGGCGCGAGCGGTCTTCAGCATCGGCTGATTTTCAGCAAGATCGGTCCGCAAAAACAACGCCTCGTCGAGTCGTTCGGCATCCGCCGGTTTGGTATGCGTCGCTGGCAGCACCTGAAGGCATCCGTTGTGAGGATTCTCGGGGCCCAGTGCAATCCAGATGTTGACCAGTTCGCCCGTTTGAAAGGACCAGTAGCGAGTATCCTGATGCCAGCCGGTGTCGCTGCTGAAGCGAGGTTGCTTGGTCATAATGCAGTTATGATGTGCCAACGGCATCACCACATGCGGCCCCAGCAATTGTTTGAGTCGATTGAGCAGAAACGGCTCCGCGACGAGCCGCAGAAAAACGGGATCCCGGCTAATCGCCTGACGAAGCCGACGAGCCGTCCGACCACCTTCCTCATCAATCGAAGTGGGTGCGCCCGGGTAATGCAGATCTGCTTCGTATTCAATGTCGCCCAAATGCGCGAACAGGTCGCGCTGAGTGATTCGCTTCATGGTCTCAATGTAGTCCGCCGGTATCAGCTTCTGCGCAATGAAGTATCCGTCGCGTTGAAATTGGCGGACCTCGTCATCAGAAAAACTGGCAGGCATCTCTGAGTGAGCTGACATCGTGTAAACGCTGACCTAAGCAAGAACCGTTGAAAAGAAAACATCATCCGGATTATAGCCGCAGACAAACTGACGATCGCGACCGTTCGGCGGATTCGCGAAGAAAGTTGGCTTGGCCGGCGACATTCTTACTTCCGAACAGCGACTCGCAAGCAGCCGCGCTGCGGATTACCACAAAAAACTTCGGCCGGAAAGCTCCACATGCAGTCGCTCACCGATTTCGCCAAAGCACCTGATCAGGAACGCTGATCGCTGCTGCGGTTTGTGCGATCTCATTTCGAAAGCGTTTAGCGTCGACCGGGTATCCCTGAGTCGGCTTTAGCCCCGGTATTTTCTCGAGCCAGAATGCATTGAACTGATGCATCAGAACTTCGCGAAGATACTTGGACACCATCGAAGCCAACGCAACAGGCAACAATTCCTCGGCCTTTGTTCGGAAACAAAACTCAGTTGTTCCCATTCGATACCGCGACATGTGGCGAGATTCTTCGATCCGAAACACGAACTGGTCGTCGAATTGCGAAGAGATCAACCCGTCGTAGCGATTGCGCCCGCCGTGTTTATCGCAGACAACCAGAGTTACCATGCCTTCACTGAACCTGTCAGTCATCATCTTGACAAGTTCCAGCGTTGCAGTCGAAAGCACGGCCCCTTTTGAATCCGTTTGGTCGACCAGCGAATTGAACTCCTTTGGGAACATGATTCTGCTGCGAACATCCAACAGCCGAATTCCCAGGCTCGCCGTTTCCCTCGTCAGCACGTCACACCATTCGGAGATATGGTCCTCGCTAGCATCAATCGGCAGCGTCAGCCCCGGCGTTGGATTCCACGGCTCTTCACGATAGAGATCTGGAAAATTCGGCCCCGCAATTTGTGCAGCGACAGCGTCAATGGAAGTTGTCGAATGCCCCAGCGTTCGCAGAAAGGCAAGCACGGGCACTTCTAGATTCTCCAAATCATCGCCAGCCGAATAGACGGCCTTGGAATCTGCGACAAACAAGCGATTGTCCCCTCGAGCTGGAGCATTCGTGATCACTTTTCGAAGTTCGTCCCAAAGCGAAGCTGGATTGATCTCACCGGGAATTTGCCATGCCGTGGCCGTGACGGTCAGAGGCCCCAGGTTGGGTCCGTAGCCAGCTTCATCAGTGCCAATCAAGATCCGCGAGGGCATCATAATTCCATCTGAACCATAATTTTCTGAAACACGAAGTCAGGTTATCAACGAACCCCGCGAGCACGCCTTCGATAAGGTACTCTCGATCCTGCAGTTTGCGTTTGGAGCAGGAAGTCTCACGACTTCAACAGTACGCCGCAACCCTCGAAGGTGTTCTGGCATTTTGCGGTACTTGATCCCGACAGTCGACGGGAACTCCATGAATCATTATCCGCGCCGCATTTATGCACCGCACAGTATCCTGCGGCTGCATTTGATCTAATCGGGCAGTGAAGGCGGAACGATCCCGGGCTTTCCTCGAGCTCTCAACTCCTCGGGAAGTGAGGATTCTGAACACGTCTTCAGAAAATTCTGAAATAACTATGCGCCTGGTAAGCATCGAACTTCTCAGTTGTGTTGCATGGGGCTTTTCCGGGTCTATTGAAGGCAAAGAATGATGACGATGATGAAGCGGGTATTGTGTCTGGGACTGCTGGTGTCTTTGATTTCCAGCGTGACGGCGGATGAAACCAAGGGCACGAAGAAGAAGGGCGAGAAGAAAGCTCCGTCTGCCACTCAGCGTTTCGTTGCAAAAATGGAACTGACGGACGCTCAAAAAGAGCAGACCGCGGCCATCGATAAGGAGTTTGCCGACAAGCTCAAAGAGTTGAATACGGCACGAAACTCGATCCTGACCGCGGAACAGTTGAAGGCGGAAAAGGAAGTTAACAAGGCGAATCAGGAAGCTGGAAAGAAAGGCAAGGAAGCAAAAGCCGCGATTGATGAAGCTCTG
>JANMEV010000025.1:0-1690 GCA_031377305.1 Planctomycetota bacterium
CGGGGCAAGTTATCGGAGCAACTGATGAGCACGGCGGTTACGCAGTGAAACGCCCGGTCAAGCCAGCCGATGTGGCGTACACCATCTATTCGTCGCTTGGCATCCCGCCTCGACGTCAGATCCATACGCCTGATGGTCGGCCGATGGAGATTCTGGACGACGGTGGCCTGATTCATGAACTGTATTCGTAATTGGATGACCACTGGCTTGGGCGTTGAGAGAAACATGGTCGACAAAGAACTGTATCCGCGGCAATCATCGCATCGTCTTACTCAGTGGTTGCTGCTGAGTTGCGTCGCGTTTGTTTCTTTGATGACACCAACGACTGGACTCTGCGACGAAGAGAAGGAGCCCGCACCTGAACCGCCAAAAATCATGATGACGCTTCCTCTGGCGATTTCATCAGGCGAAACGAAATCGTTAACTCTGCGAGGCTTGAAGCTGGACCGAGCCACAACCGTGCAGATCCTGCCCGCTGACCGAGGCGTCATGGTCAACATTCGGAAGAAGGAAGCATCGGCCGTTCCGGACAAACTGGAGGCCAAAGACGTAGGCGATTCTCTTGTCGAAGTGGACTTTGTTCTGCCTGCGGATTTCACCGCCGACACACTGCCATTCACAGTGACAAACCCCGACGGAACATCAATGCCGTTCTCCGTTCGAGTGATCCCCGCGGACAAACTGGCAATCGAAGTGGAGCCAAACGATAGCCTCCGAAAGCCTCAGAATCTGCCGCTCGGGATCGCCGTCAGCGGAACAATTTCGCAGCCGAAGGATGTTGACGTCTACGAATTCGCAGGACTCGCTAATCAATCGTTCGCCGCCGAAGTCATAGCAGCTCAATTGGGTTCACCATGTGATGCGCAACTGACGTTGTTCAACTCAGCAGGCCAGATTCTTGCAATCTCCGACGACTCGCCAAACGGCCGCGACGCTGTTCTGCGGATCGTTCTACCTCGCGACGACACCTACCGCCTCACGCTGCTCGACGCCACCGACCGAGGCAGCTCGCTGCATGTGTATCTGCTGAACCTGCGAGTTGAATAGTTCGCTGAGCATGACTTGCCTGATTGCGATAGAGTCCCGTTTCCCCCGAGAACCACAGGAAAGCGATCTACGGCTAATGGTTTTTTGACAAAGCCGAGTGTGACTCGATCGGCAACAAACATTTTCCCCCTTATTACCTCGCGCACGTCTTTGGTATCCGCGGAGAATTTGACGAATGGATAAACACAAGAGAGAAGGACAAAAACTCAGATCCTGCCACTGATTTCGCTCGGCGGCCTCTGTCTAGCCTATCTGAGCTGCGCTCAGTGGATTTTCTGGCTGGCAGCGGGCGGGTTTGAAAACCTTGATCCTGAGTTCAACAGCATGGTCAATCTTGCTGGCCAGATGTCGTGGCTGTCGATTCCCGGGTGTCTTGTGAGTGGCTCAGCACTTGTGGGATGTTTCGTGTGGCGACGCAGTTCGGATCGTTTACCTCCGGCATTTGTTTTGATGAATGTTATCGGGCTTGCATTAAGCATCGTTGGAACGACATGGCTAGCGCGAGTGCACTCTTTCGCTCCAAATCTTGAGCCTGACGGCGCTTCCGTTCTGGGGCTAAACTCGTGTCAGTTTGGCAAGCCCGTGATTTCCGTTTGTAAGCAGTGTGTGTCCCCGGAGAATCTGACATGACCTCAACCGAAGC
>JANMEV010000066.1:0-7162 GCA_031377305.1 Planctomycetota bacterium
CCTCGAACCTTGTGCATGACGAACGCAACCAGCCCGTCGATCGTGTTGAGGATGTCGTCACGTTCCACGAACGCCAAATCGACGTCGATCTGAGTGAACTCAGGCTGTCGGTCCGCTCGCAAGTCCTCATCACGGAAGCAGCGAGCAATCTGGTAATAGCGATCGTATCCAGCAACCATCAGAATCTGCTTGTAGATCTGCGGCGACTGAGGCAACGCGTAGAAGCTGCCAGGGTGGACTCGACTTGGCACAAGATAATCACGAGCACCTTCCGGAGTGCTTCGGCCAAGCATCGGAGTTTCAATCTCCAGAAAGTCCCGCACGTTGAAGTATTCACGTACGGCCTGCACCAAATTGTGACGCAGAATGATGCTCTTCTGGAGTTCCGGACGTCGCAGATCGACGAAGCGATACTTCAAACGCAGTTCTTCGTTCGGCAGTTCGCCGCCTTCAATTTCGAACGGAGGCGTCTTGCTCTTTGAAAGCACAGTCAGCGATGTCACTCGGATTTCGATGTCGCCGGTGATCAGCTTGGGATTGACCAGGCCTTCGCCTCGGTAACGAACTTCTCCGACAACTTTGATGACGTCTTCACGTCGCAGCCGGCGAGCGATCGAATCAATCTTCGAGTCTTCCTCCGTAATGAAGACGAGCTGAATTTTTCCGTAGCGGTCTCGCAGGTCGACGAACACGAGCTCTTTGCCTTGCTCGCGGTAGCTGTTGACCCAGCCAGCCAGTGTGACAATCTGCCCGGCGTGTTCGCGACGGAGTTCTCCGCAAGTATGAGTTCTGTGCACGTGAATGAGATCCGAAGAATTTGGAACGTGTTCAGGAAACCGAGCGAACACCCGCCAGATTGAGCCGCCAGAGGCCTCAGACCGGTTAAAAGTATTCACAACGAAGCGGCGGAGTATAGAAGCCCTTCATTCCGCAGGAAAGAAAGGATGTCACAAAGTCCTGAGAACGTCATTCCACGGGAATTTTTGGCCTCAGCGTCACCGCCAACGCCGACCACCGCATTCCTTCTGTTCGACGCCACGACAATCACGGCAAAAGTCCGCGTTCTCGCATTTCCTGAATATTGTCCGGCGCGCTCGACAGGACTTTTTCTGAGGCGTATCTGAAAACGGCAAATCCAGCAAGTTCCACTGGGGCAGAAAGAACGGCGACTTGATTCTCGTCCTCGGAGTCCAATTGCTGGTTTAGCTTCGCAACGGCTTCTTCGACTGTATCTGTGACAATTCGCTCGGGTCCGGATTCGTTCGCCAACTTAAGATTTGAAAACGCTGCCGTTCGGGACATTAGAAAATCAATGAGTCCGGTCTCTTCGTTCTCTTCAAAGAAATTGCGAAGTTCTGGATTCATGCTGTCCGGAGTGATGATCCGGGCTCGACTGATTGTCACCTTGCCTCGTCGAATCTTGACCAGCGAATCTTTGCCACTGGACGACGTGACCAGAAAATAAGGCAGCTCCGAGTCGCCAAATGTGAAGAGTCCAAACTCCGCTGCGCGTTCGACTCGCACGGAACTCCATGCTGCCTTGAACCGCTGAAACTGTTGAAACTCGTCAAACATTGACATTGCGAAGGGTCTCGCGCAAGAACGCAAACGTTAGGTCGAACGACGAATGTTCTCCTGAACGCCGACAAAGTCAAACCACGAACGTGCGGTTACAACCGATTGACACAGCTCAGTGTGGCCCGCAAGCGGCTGACACGACCCCAGTAGCCCAATCTGGCCTCAGGTCGGGACCAGCGCCGGGTGGCCTAACTTCGCGGCCGACTTGCCCATCCCCGCCTTCAAATTTTTTTCGCGCATGGTGATCTGAGATTCAGATCAGCCTTACGGTTACACGCCCCGTCCTCAGGTCAGGACCTGCGCAGCAAATCTGGAAAGCGGAAAGCCGGCATTCCAGTTGGGGGGCCGCACTCAATCGATTGCAAATCACTCGCCCCGTAGCGTTGGGCTTTCAACAAGCCAGAAAGTCAGAAACTGCGACACAGAATCTGTTCGAAACGCGATGTCAGATCAGTTGCTGCTGGCGAAACAAGCAATCACCAGCATTCAGACAAAACCACGTGGCCGACAGGGAAGCAAAGACAAACAACGGTCTATTTTTGAACCTGATGGCACGTTTTGCAGCGAACGGCACCACGAACGATCTTACCGCACTTCGGGCAGCGCTTTGACTTTTTCGCCAGTTTGGCTTTGGTGCGAGGACGTTGAACCATTGATTTGCTCCCGAAGGGTTAGGGGTGGTGCGATTGAAAGCGGGGCACTGTAATGGCGTCAAAGTGATTCGACAATCGTGTTTTGCCGCCAGGAATGCTCGATCACTCGAAAAAGGCCCGTGTTTTCCTCAGATCCCGCTCAATCAAAATTCCCAGTTCTCCATAATCGAATAAAATTGTGTTGAATGCTGACCACGCCCCGAACTTTATCTCTTTCTGCCGCCGCGTCTCCAGAGCCGATTGTCATCCAGAATTCGACATCTCAGAATGCCGTTTGATCAGGACACCATGATGCTGAAGCGTTCCTTTGATCCGACAGGAAGAATTTGATGGCACGTCATAGTTCACCGCTCGCAACATCTCGACTACTGCAACTTGTACTGTTCACCGCCGGATTGACGATCACTCTTCCATCGACGATCGCACAGTCGCCTGTCCCCGACTTTGAAAAAGAGGTCGCGCCGCTTCTGATTCGACGGTGCGTTGAATGCCATCAGGCGTCCAACGCGTCGGGAAACTTCTCGCTCGATACCGTCGAAGGACTACTGAAAGGCGGCGACAGCGGCGTCGCCGTCCAGGCGAGTTCTGCGAGAGACAGCTTGCTATTTCACCGAGTCGACAGTGGAGAAATGCCGCCCGCGAAACATGGCGAAAGTCAAAAACTTCCGCCGTCAGAAATCGATACTCTTCGCCGCTGGGTTGATTCGGGAGCCACGTTTCCAAACGGCCGTCGCCTCGATCTTTACGAACGCACAACCGACGTGAGAGGCGGGCGAGACTGGTGGGCGTTTCAGCCCGTGCAACTTGTGATGCCGCCAAAGGTGAGCGATCCGAATGCCGCCGCAAACCCGATCGATGCGTTTATCCTGAAATCTCTGAGTGATCACCAATTCAAGCCAGCTCCGCGAGCAGCCAACGAGGTTCTTCTGCGGCGATTGTATTGGGATGTTACCGGTCTGCCGCCGGCTCGCGAAACCCTTCGAAAACTTCGCAGTGGCCAGGGTGATCCAGTCGCCTTCGAAGCCACGGTAGATCAGTTGCTCGCCTCACCGCAATTCGGAGAGAGGTGGGCTCGTCATTGGCTGGACGTGGTGCGATTCGCGGAAACCAGCGGATACGAGCGAGACCAGGTGAAGCCGTTTGCATGGAAGTACCGCGACTGGGTCGTCAATGCGATCAACAATGACATGCCGTACGACGAATTCATCCGCCAGCAACTTGCCGGAGATGAACTCTCCAACCGCTCCGAGCAAACCGTCATCGCGACCGGCTTTCTGCGACTCGGCACATGGAATGACGAACCCAACGACGCGGAAGACTACAAATACGAACGCCTGGAAGACCTCGTCCACACTACGTCATCTGCGTTCCTCGGGATGACCACGAAATGCGCTAGGTGTCACGACCATAAGTTCGATCCGATCCCGCAGGTCGACTATTATCGAATGGCCGCGGCGTTCTGGCCCGGCCCAATCCAGCCTCGAAAAAGTGAACTAATCGGCGGTCCGTCACCGGATGAACTCGGCGTGAACAACGTGCTGGGCTGGACAGATGTGACGAAAACGCCCACTTCGCTGCACGCGTTGAAAAACGGCGAACGGCATCATCCACTACAGGCTGTTTCCGCTGCGTCGCTCAGTTGTGTGCCGAGCGAGTTTCACGAATTCCAACCGGCTGATGAGTCGTCTCGCACGACTGGTCTTCGTCTACAGCTTGCGAATTGGATCGCGAGCCCCCGGAATCCACTGACCGCGCGAGTCATCGTGAATCGACTCTGGCAGCACCATTTCGGCGAGGGACTCGTTCGCTCGTCCAACAATTTTGGCTACACCGGCGACAAGCCCACTCATCCGGAATTGCTCGACTGGCTTGCGAATGAGCTCATCCGAAACGACTGGCGATTGAAGCCGATTCACAAACTGATTCTGACATCAAAAACGTGGCAGCAGTCATCGCTTCATCCTCAACAGGATGAGTACAATCAGACGGACTCGGCCAACAGGTTTCTTTGGCGATCAAATCGTCGACGCATGGAAGCGGAATCCCTTCGTGACGCGTTCCTCGCTTCGAGCGGAGAACTGAATCTCACCACTGGCGGCCCAAGCTTCTATCCAACCATTAACGCCGACGCACTTGAAGGGCTGTCTCGCAAGGCATCGGCATGGAACGCTTCTCCAGAAGCCGAACAGCATCGTCGAAGCCTCTACATCTTTACTCAGCGCAGTCTGTTGCCGCCACTGATGACCACGTTTGACATGTGCGATTCCACGATGCCATGCGGCCAGCGAGATGTCACGATCGTTGCGCCGCAGGCACTGACATTGTTAAACAACGAGTTCGTTCACAAGCGAGCCGAAGCATTGGCGACTGTCGTGCTGCAGCGTTCCAGCAGCGCCCCAGGTGAGACCGTCCGAGAAGTGTGGCAGTCTGTCTTGAAACGTGATCCCACAGTCGAAGAATTGCGTCTGGCGTCGGAGCACCTGGCACGTCAGTCAAAGCGATTCGCGTCGATCAGCCATGAAGAGGATAACAAGCTGTCAACGCAGGAATCTGCTGCCGCCTTTTCGACGCTCATTTCATCCGCCGTGTTGCATCTCGACGCCAGCGTTGCTGTGACTGCGGCTCCGAACGGGCGACTCGATCAATGGCAGGACCAAAGCCCGTTCGCACATGACGCGTCTCAGACTGATTTGGAACGCCGGCCCATCCTGGTGAAAAACGCTATCAACGGCCATCCGGTCGTACGCTTCGACGGAGCGGGCCAGTTCATGAATCTGGCTGGGCAGGTCCTGCGATCCGACGAAAGCACCGTGTTTGCTGTCGTCACCGACAATGCAATTCCCGGCCACCGAGAACTACTTTCCAACTGGAGCGGCCAGGACGGCAACTCGGGCAGTTCGTATTTCGTCGGAATGACAAACGAAAACGCAGTTCGATTCAGCGACTCACTTTCCGGTGTTGGCAGTATTCACGAGCCGCAGAAACCATTTCTACTTACGGTTTCAAACGGGCCAAATGGTGTTGACATCTTCCAGCAGCGTCGTGAGGTCGTCGCACAATCCAACCGCCTTCCCAATCGCAGAATGGACACAGCATGGGTGATAGGCCAGCAGGGTAACATCAATGGCGAATACTGGAACGGCGACCTGGCCCTGCTGCTTGCTTTCGGTCGTCAGTTAAGCCCACCCGAACGGACTCTGATTCAGGACACTATGGCTACGAGGTTTCAACTTCCCCACCACACTGATCCGGCACTGACTCGCCCTTCCGCCGTACAACTGTCGGTCGCCTCTCTTTGTCTCGTGCTTTTCAACTCCAACGAGTTTGCCTATATCGACTGACGCAAACTCCACCTGACCTCCGGCTGCCGTCCCAGTTCAAGCACCTACGCCTTTACACTGCCGCCCATTTGCCATGACATTTCGGACGGCCATGCGTTGCGACGCGCCCCTTTGCAGCAATATTCCAATCTCGCCCCTCGGCTCCTTGTGCAACGGTTTACCCCACTCATCTATTCGTCGTTTATGAAAGGCATTCGCCGGATTGGATTCTCCGCCTTGATTTCCTCACACCGTCTCATCAAAACGAAAACCAGCCAACCAGCAAATCACCCACGCGCATGCGTGCGTCAGGTAACTTCCCGGAACAGACGATGCAGCGTTTGGGAAATCGCGGAATCTTATTTACGCTAAGTTGAACATCTGTGCTGAGCGGCATCGGTGTTTGTCAGCGACTTGTGAGATTAGAATGGCGAACGGCACCGTTCACCGGGCCGCGGCGAACGACTTTGATTCAACAACCCGCGCGACCCGCGGCTCCGTGGTGAGTAGGGCTATTCGCTTGTGTTTAGGATACGGTTTGTTTTCCCTGTTTGCCACCTGGTTTCCTGTGGTGGTGTCACAATATTTGATCCATGCACAATTGAGGTCGCCCTCTCGTAGATCCGGACGTGCGCCGTTAACGCATCCGGCTCCCAGCCGTTACTTGGCCACCGCATGGCGTCATCGCTCGTTGATGGAGGTGATCCAGCCGCCCGCGTCAGCATTGAAGAATATAGTTCACCGTGGATCCGTCTCTGAGTACGGACGGTGCTCGGTCTGAATCACGTAATGGCCTGGCCGCCTTCCCTGCACCGATATTACTCGGCTTCATTCCATCCGGCTGGTGGCCGGACTTCAGCGGTACTATGCGGCCATCCGACTCCCTGATGGTCATTTGCCGTCCTCGCTGATTAGGCTTGTCGGGCATACTCGCACGCTCATGACTGGAGCGTCATGTTTCGAACAAGAACCACAGGGTCTCACTGGTTGCTTTGATGACATCATGTGTAGCGCGAGCGGACGAGCGACTCCGGGTCTTCTCTCACAACTTGCCAAAACGCGGTGAGAGATATTGCCTTCCAGCATGCACACGCCTTGGGCTGGATCCAACAGATACAAAATGTCGGAGCTCATGTCGTTCATCGCCGAGAGGCTACCCTCGGTCGATTCACCCTCACTACCTTTCTGTGTACGCTTCAACGAGCCACTTCGAAGACGTCGCCAGCATTACGCTTCACACTCCTTTTAGACACGCTGCAACACTCGATACTGGGCCTCTGGCTAAGAGCTACCCATGCGGGAGTCACACCCGCTTGTCACCAAACCATTGCCAGTCCGCCCGTGCATCGCTTTGGTTCAAGTAAGCCGCTGTCGCGGCGGGGTATGTTGGGGGTGAATGGTACTGAGAAATGGTCGCGTTTGGCAATGGGGATGGTCATTCTGTCTGAGGGGGAGCGTCGTTGGATGCTCCATACGATCTCTATGACAGAAAGATTTGATCATGGCCTCACGCAACAGCAACCGCAAGCAGGATGGCTCCGAAGACCGTCGGAACGCCACGCCAAAAAAGAACGTCGAGCCGGCTCGCACGGCGCCGGACAGTGAGCGAGG
>JANMEV010000069.1:0-40001 GCA_031377305.1 Planctomycetota bacterium
ATGGGCAAAATTTTGCTCGTTGGTTCAGATCTGACAACTCGATCGAGTTTGAATGAGATGATTTCCAACGACGACTTTAAGATCGAAATTGCTGCCAGTGGCTTTGAAGCTGGAATCCAGGCAGAGTCTATTCACCCCGATTGTGTCGTGGTGGACTTTGTTATGGGACGCGAAGAAGCTTTGATGATTGCCCAGAACCTTCGGAGAAACACAGAGTTCACCGATACCGTTCTGATTGGTCTTCTTAGCGACGAAGATAACGCATCCGGCTTCGACCGTTCGGTGTTTAACGAAACGTTCCGAAAACCATTCGACGCAGCTCTGCTCGCCGAACGTATTCGAACTCTCGTTAACCGTCGAAAGCAGTTGGCCTGAGAAACCAACGAGAGGCCTCGGCGATCTGACCACGTCGAGAAAACACACCATCGGACAGTCTTTCGAGATTGTCCGATGGTTTTTTGTTGCGCGGTGGTTAAGGATTTGGCGTAAGCTGTCTTGTTTAGCGGCAGGCCGCAGTCGGATGCGTTTCTGCGGTTGAACGCCCTTGATGGGTGCTCAGATTGCCGTAAAACGAAAGAATCGCTTCCATGCTTCGTGTTTCATTTGTTTCCAGCGTGGCCGCACTCATCGCATTTGTCCTTTCCGCGATGATGGTCAATCATGGACTGGTGGATTCCAGCCTGCCGGATGGGCCTGGCCTGACGCTCGACGAATCCTTCAATATTGATCAGGGCGTTTACCTTGTTGATGCTCTGGGACAGCATGGTCCGTTGCTGGTGATGCCTTCAGTGGCGAAGGAAGTTTTCGGAAGTCCCCGTTACCTGCCCGATCATCCACCACTGGGTCGACTGATCCTCGGAATATCGCATCAGTTAATATCATGGCTGGTTCCTGATTCCGAATCGACGCTCTACAACGTTCCTGCGGCAAGGTTAGGTTCGTGCTTCGCATTCGCGATGGTGGTTCTTTTGTTGAGCGAATTTGCTCACCGGCGCTATGGGGCAGTAACTGGATTGTGCACGGCTGTCATGTTGATCGGAATGCCGCACCTGATCGGACATGCTCGCCTGGCTGCATTGGAATCGACGACGAATCTGGCCTGGGTGGCTGCGATACTGCCGCTCCTGGCCTGGTGGACCGATGCGAAACCTCCGACCATGTTTACGATAATTCTCAGTGGAGGACTTTGTGGACTGTTGCTGCTAACAAAGGTACAGGGGGTCTTTATTCCCCCGATCATCTGTCTCTGGGCCGTGTGGCAGTATCGATCAAAAGCCGTGGTGCCTTTGTTCGTTTACGGCATTGCAGCAGCCACGATTTTTCTAGCCTGTTGGCCATGGCTGTGGCTGGACCCAATTCCGAATGTGATGCGGTATTTGGGGCGTACGACGGATCGACCAACACTGTACTGCTGGTACTTCGGTCAGCGATACGCGGACAAAATGGTGCCGTGGCACTTTCCTTTCGTGATGACGCTGACCGCCTTGCCCGCATGGACGTTGGTTGGCCTTGCGATTCGCGGTTTCAAACGCCGGCTGGACACGATTGAACAATTCCTTTTGCTGAGCGTTCTGTTTCCCCTTGTTGTCTTTGCCGTGCCCGGTGTTCCGGTTTATGACGGAACGCGGTTGTTCCTGATCGTGATGCCGGCAATTTGCTTACTTGCCGCGCGAGGCTTTGCGTTGTGGTTGTGCGTGCCGGGGCAACTCAATTACAAAGCTAAGACGGAATGCATCGACAAGCCGAAATCGGTCGTCGTGGGCACGTTGTGTACGATTTGCATCGCCTCTTGTTACTGGATCATGCAGCCACTGACGATTTCGCAGTATGGACTGCTGGCGGCTGGCGATCGAGGTGCGGCAACGATGGGGATGGAGTCGTGTTATTGGTCCGACGCACTGAACGGCGACTTCTGGAAACAGGTGCCGGAAGACTCTACGATTTACGTAGCTCCGGTGAGTCATCAATTTCAACTCAGTGATATCGAGTCACTTGTTCCCGTCGTGCAGCAGCGAAACATCAAACTGGTCCCCTTCGAATATGACCGCACAAAGCAGAAGGGGTTGCTGCTGTTGATTCATCGACTGGCTGACCTGCGAGTTTCCCTGCAGTCAGTTCCTGAAGGTGCAACGGTTGTGGCAGAAGTGACTCGCGATGGAATTGTCATGGCCCGGCTCATCGATACGACGCATGCGTCGTTACCTGATCCGCTGGAGTGAAAAAGGCCATATTCCGCTAATCAGCTGCTCGATTCATTTTCGCTGCTATCTACAGTTGGTTTTCGATAAAATCTCTTTGTGGCCGATTTCCTTTATCTCCCGATTGCGGTTGAAACGACATCGGCAATCTTTGGTCAGTCGTCCTGAATTCTCAAACCGTGAATGTTACTCGAGATGCAACCTCGCACGCTTCATCTTCCCACGCTCCGTCGATATCTGGTTCCGTTCGATCCGAAACGAGTGCCCCATCTCTTCACGGACGTGCTGGTCATTGGCGGAGGCATCGCGGGAATTCGAGCCGCACTGGCAGTGGATCCGTCGCTGCGCACGGTGGTTGTCACGAAAGATTCACTTCAGCATTCCAACAGCGCGTATGCTCAGGGAGGGATCGCAGGAGTTTTGGACCCGCTGGACGACTTCGCGAACCATGTGGCCGATACGATTTCTGCTGGAAAAGGACTCTGTCATCCGGACGTTGTTGAATTGGTCATCCGCGAAGCACCTGAACGCATTCGTGAACTGATCACCTATGGCGCGGAGTTTGACAAAGTCGGCGGAGAAATCGCATTGACTCTGGAAGGCGGACACAGTCATGCGCGAGTCGCCCATGCTTTGGGCGATGCGACAGGTCAGGAAGTCATGCGAGCCATGAATCGTCGAGCGATGGAAGCTCCTCATATCGATGTCTGGCCGAAAACATTTACGCTGGACCTGCTGACTCACGAAGGAGTTTGCCGCGGAGCGCTGGTTTGGAACGCCAATCACGGCCGCACGTTTGTTTGGACCAAGCAAACGATTCTCTGCACCGGCGGCGCGGGGGCGTTGTATCGTGAAACAACGAACCCGCAGATTGCCACCGCGGATGGTCACGCCGTCGCACTGCGAGCGGGTTGCGAACTTCGCGACATGGAGTTCATGCAGTTTCACCCGACGGTGCTCTACATTGCAGGAAGTTCGCGTTATCTGATTACCGAAGCTGTTCGAGGCGAAGGTGCTCATCTGGTCGACTGCAATGGTTACCGATTCATGCATGATTACAATCCCGCCGGCGAATTGGCGCCGCGCGATGTTGTGAGTCAGGCGATTACTCAGCAGATGGCCAAAACTGCCCATCCCTGCGTCTATCTGGATCTTTCTCCGATTGATGCGGACCGAATTCGATTGCGATTTCCTCACATCGGTAAAGTCTGTACGGACTTCGGTTTGGATCTGACGAAGGACAAAGTACCGGTCCGTCCAGGAGCCCACTACATGATCGGCGGCGTCACAACGGACCTTGACGGACGAACGTCGTTGCCGGGATTGTGGGCTGCGGGCGAGGTCACTTCCAGCGGGCTGCATGGAGCCAATCGACTGGCCAGTAATAGTCTTCTGGAAGGCGTCGTCTTTGGACTTCGCTGCGGTGAGAACGCATCGCGGGTCGCGCTGAGCCAGCCGGATACGTTTACCGCGCCACCGATTGCATCGCACTCGCCGCGCGAACTGCAGCGAGGTGACGAACAACTGGATCTTGCGGACATTCGCAACTCGCTTCGCAGCCTGATGTGGCGGAGTGTTGGAATTAGTCGCAATGCCACAGACTTGATTGCCGCTCGTCAGCAACTCGATTTTTGGGCGAACTACGTTTGCCGACGAGATCTCAACGAACCGGCCGGATGGGAACTACAGAACATGATGCTCGTCGGTCGCGCGATGGCGGCCGCCGCGCTGGAACGCTGCGAAAGCCGCGGCGTGCATGCCCGAAGTGATTTTCCGGACATGCTGGACTCACAACGCAGCCATATTTGCGTGATGCCGGGTTGAGTCTTCGCCCAGTCGTTCAACGGGAGATCGAGGAACTCGCGGCGTCATGCAAGACCATGACAATGCGATCCATGATCAATGCACAGAGACAAATTCGCTGCTATTGAGGTAGGCCCACAGCATATCTTCTGTCGCCGTTTTCATGGCTTCATCCGCTGGAAGCGAACGCGCCAAAGATCGATAGCGGTTTCGGAAGACCTTCTCTTCGTTGTCCGTCGGAGCGCGGTTGAGGGTTGCGAGGGCCAGCCGCGGAAGAGTGTCCGCTGAGTGTGACTGATCTCGTACCGATTTGGTTACCTCCACGGCCGCCATCGGAATTGCATCCTGAAGGTCCTGGCCGTTCATCATCAGCAATGCCTGAGCAATATTTCCATCAAATGCAAGTTGTTCGTCGTTTTCATCTGTGCCGTACGACTGCACAAACTGCTCAACCCAATGCTGCCGATGAGTCGTGCCGATTGATGAATCGATTGGTTGGTCGGAGACTGATCGAATCGCGATGCGAATAGATTCATAGACCTGCTCGGGACCCATTTGACGTGGATAAGCTCGCGAGAATAGTGGTGTTCCACCTTCCTGTGGATCATCAACGACAAACGCTTCTACTGTTTGAACGCTCGACAACCCGAACGCTTCTGACAGAGTGAACCATCGCATCAGACGACGCAGATCGTAGTTGGACTCGACGAAGGCCTGAGTGAGCTGATCGAAGAGTTCCGGATGGCTGGCTGGACTGTGCGGGCCGATGTCGTCGATTGGTGTTGTGAATCCGTAACCGAAGAATTGAGCCCACATTCGATTCACCATCGCTCTTGCGACCTGATGCTTATCATCAGCGGCCAGCAATCGAGCCAGCTCCGCGCGGCGCGACTTCGTGGCGTCCGCAGCAAGGCTTTCACCGGCAAACTCTGGTGGGACCGCTTTCTTCTGGCCATGAAGCGTATCATAAAACGTCATTCCCGGGTTTCCGGAGTCTGCCAGAGTCCAGATACGTGAATCCTTCCCGGCTGCACCGGCAACAGTGATCTGCTTGCGTTCTGCCTGCTTGAAGAAGGCGTTCAGACTCCAGAATTCCTGCTGTTGTCTCTCCTTCGAGAACGGGTGATCGTGACATTGAGTGCAGTGAACCTGCTGACCGAGAAACAGACGCGCGGTGACAGCAGTTGCTGGAGTTGCCTGGTCATTCAGGTGGGCCAGCAGAAAGTTGGTGGCTCCGTTTTTGTCGCTGCGACCTTCCGCCGCAATAAGCTGCCCGACGGTATCCATCCACGGCCGGTTCCCTGAAAACTGTTCCTGAAGAAATGCGAACAAGGACTGCTGGTCAACACCACGTGCATTGGATCGACCGATCAATAGATTTGTCCAGATGACGGCAAGATTTTCAGCAGTCTGCGGGCTGGCAAGAAGTCGATCGACAAGCTCCAGCCGTTTTCGGGGCGAGGCCGACTCAGCAAAGCTCGCCACTTCCGCGATTGAAGGAATTCGACCGGTGAGCGTCAGATAAGTTCGGCGCACCCATTCATGGTCTTCTGACACTGCTGCGGGAGTAACTTTGTTCTCCTTCCAACCGACCTGAATCAAACGATCGATCGTTGCGACAACCGCATCATCGTCCAAAGCAGGCTGTCGCGAACCTGGAGTTGGATCCTGAGGAAGCGGCGTCAAGGACTCGTCGTTCTTAACCAAATCATCTTGTTTCGAATTGGCCAATGCGTCCAGTTTTAGAGGAACCATCGGTTCACCGGAATTCGCCGCCAGGTCTTCCGACGGACGGTCTTGCGAATTCAACGCGTCGACAGGAACCGATGGTACGAGACCATTGCCACCTGCAACTTGAGGAGCAGCTCCAGGATCGTGGAATACTACTCCTGCAGCGACAGCAGCCATCAAGCACGCAACGGCGACGGCTGCAGCTTTCCATGATCGACTGGGTTTTGGATTGCGATGTTCCCTAGTGAGCGGAACTGTGACCGGCAGATCTCGATCGGAAATGGCTGACGAAAACTCATCAAGAGATTCCACGCCACTTCCGGAAATCACACCTGCGTCCCAGACAAGCTGGCCGTGCAGCTGGATGAATTCAACAAACAATGACTGCAGGTCTTTGTCAGACCGCAGCAGCGACTGAAGTTGATCAAGGCCGTCTGAGGAGAGTTGTTCTTCACACCAAAGGTTTGCAAGCGTCAACAGTTGTTCGCGTGAATCGCTCATGAAGCACCTCCGATGGTGAGTCGGCGACGGATGCATTCCATAAGAACGCGTCGCACTCGTCCGAGTGACTGATAGACGGAGTTTGCTGGTCGTCCCATTTGCTGGGCCACGTCATCACCTGTTGTGCCGGCTGCATATCGTCGTCGAATGAGTTCCTGATCCTGCTCACGAAGTTTGCCAATGCACTCGGTCAGGGCATCTCGACGCTGGTCCAGATCAGAAGGTTGTTCTTCAATTCGTTCGGCAAGCAATTCGATCACGTTATCGTCCAGTAACTTCAGCTTATGATGACGCCCTCGGCGAAATCGGAAAACTTCGAGTCTCGCGATTGCTCGACACCACGCCAGAAAATTCGTACCGGGCTCGAACTGAGTCCATTTGCTCAGAATCACCACGTTTGTTTCCTGCAGCACTTCTTCGGCATCGGCAGAAGAATGCACCAGTGGCAAAATGAACAAGTAGACCGACCGTTGGGCCTGAGTAAACAGGCGAACAAAATCTTCCCCGGGACCATTTCCGTGGCCTGATGCCATTGAGTCCGTACTTTGACTGGAAGACTTTGTCATGAATCCACTTACGGCTGAACTGGTCGACAAAACCAATACCGAGCTCACTCTGAGCTCCACATGTTTGATCTGAAATCCGTATTCCAGACAGATCGGAAGCCCGGCCTGAACCAGACCGGGCTTCCGAGTTCACTCGCTCATGGGACTGCAATTCAGTCCGCCGCAACTAGCCAATCAATTCCTGAATTGGCGTTCCGCCGTTTGCAAGCTTCATTGGACGACCACGCTTTGAAGTGTGGACAGTATTGACAGGGATGCCCATTGCCATTGCTACAGTGGCCCAGATATCGCCCGGCAGGTAAGCCTTGCTGCCGTCAGCAATTTGAAGTCCGTCTGCATCGGTCGCTCCGACAGCCTGCCCATTCTTCAGACCACCGCCGCCCATCATGACGCTCCATGATGCTGCCCAGTGGTCGCGACCGACGTCCTGATTAATGCGAGGCGTACGGCCGAATTCACCCATCCAAACGAGAACGGTATTTTCCAGCATGCCGCGTTTTTTCAGGTCTGAAGTGATAGCCGAAATGCCCTTGTCGAGTTGTGGCAGTCGCTGATTCTTGAGCGTATCAAACACTCCAGCGTGAAGGTCCCAACCACCCATATTGACTTCGACAAACGGCACACCCACCTGGACAAGGCGGCGAGCCATCAGCAGGCCCTGGCCGAAACCGTTTGTGCCGTAAGCTTCTTTGGTAGCCTGAGATTCAGCTTCCAGGCCCAGACCAGCATCTGCCTTGCTTACATCAAACGCTGCCATCTGGCGAGATGTCATCAGGTTCTTTGCATTCAGGTAAACGTCCTGGTGAGCTTTTGGGAGTTCGCCGCGGCCCGACTTAATAAAGCCGGATTCGATTTCGCCCAGCATCGTCAATCGAGGCTCAAGACGTCGCTTACCTTCTTCCGACGGAGCGTTGCGAATCTGGCCGCCACTGTTCACGACGAATGGAGCGTGGGTCATCCCGAGGAAGCCCGCCTGGCCCGCTCCGCCATCGACGGAGACGAACGCTGGGATTTCCAGAGCTTTTCGATTCTTGCCAATCTCGTAGCTCACAACCGAGCCAAACGTTGGGTGAACCACAGTTGGGTTTGGCACATACGAAGTCTGCATGTAGTAGCGACCACGGCCATGGTCCGCCTCACGAGTGCTCATAGAGCGAACTAGAGACAGATCGCCAAACACCTTGGCGGTTTCGGGCATGTGCTCGCTGATCTGAACGCCTGGAGCAGCCGTGTCAATCGGCTTGAACTCGCCGCCGTTTTTTGAGCCTGGTTTCAGGTCCCAAATGTCAATCGTTGGCGGACCGCCACCCATCCACATCAGGATACAGGCTTTCTGCTTTGACTTCACCACATCCGCATTGGCCTGAAGGTGTGACAAAAAGTTCATTGCCGGAACGGTCGCAGCAGCCGTCGCCATGTGCTGCATGAAGTGACGGCGATTCATTCCATAATTGGTCCAAAGAGCCATTGCGTTTACTCCCGGTTAGAATTCAGCCAGCCTGGCGTTGTGCAAGACCAGCAAGACAGGTCAGGTTGAAAGGAAGGTCGTGAATTAATGTGAAAGTACCAACACCGAAGTACACGATCGAGAAAGATCAGTGGATCAACACAAATTCGTTTGAATTCAGCAACGCCCAGAAAAGGTCCTGATAGCCGCTGAGTTTTTGATCCCGGTAGGAATTCAGCATCTTCTGAAACTTTCCAAGTTCCGCTTTTGTCGGCTTGCGGCTTAATGCAGCCATATAAAGATCCTGAATCTTCTGAGCATCCGACCCGGGCTTGCTCATGGATTCGAACAGGAAGCTGCCTCGTTCAATGCTGCACGCTTTTTCCATCAGCTCACTGTTCATCATCATCAGGGCCTGAGGGATCGTTCCGTTGAATGTTGTTGATTCATCGTTTTCGTCGTTTTCGAAGGCAACAACGAACTGCTGCATCCATTTTCGGCGTTGTTCTTCCTGAGCTCCCCAGCCGCCCTGGCCGGATTTGTGAGCACTGCTGGCCACGATCAGTGAATCGTACATTTGCTCCGCCTGCATCGATTTCAGATACAGATGACTGAACAGCGGCAATTCTCCCGCCGCAGGATCATCAATCCTGTTTTTGTCCCCGTACTGGCTTCCCAGCGAATAGGCTTCGCTGGATACAATCCACCGAATCAGCTGTTTCACATCGTATTTCGCAGCGACGAAATCGCGGGATAATCGTGAAAGAAGCTCCGGGTGGCTGGATGGATTGTGGGGGCCCATGTCATCCACAGGGCGAGTGAATCCGTATCCAAAGAAGTGGCTCCAGGTTCGATTCACCATCGCCTGAGCAATCTGCGGTGCTTCGCTATCAGTCGATTCGGTCAGAAGTTTTCCAAATTCCTGACGACGATCGACGCCCACGCCAGGATCAACTTCGTGTCCCTGGAACTTTGGAAACGCGACCTGCATCATGCCACTGCGTTTTTCGTAGTAGACCGGTCCGTTGAATTCCTGCCAGACCACTTCGGAGTAGTCGTCGACCATGCGTCCCGTCTTTGGATCCAGCTTTCGATGATCCTCTTTTCGAACCTGTCGGAAAAAGCTGTTGTACTCCCAGAACTGATCCTGCTGCCATTTGTTGAAGGGGTGATTGTGACACTGAGTGCACTGCACCTGAAGGCCGAGGAACAGTCGAGTCGTCATCGCCGTCAACTGAACGCCCTCGTCCTGATTCTGCATTTGAGCCAGGATGTAATTGACGGCTCCGTTTTCTTCGTAGTGTCCGGATGCGGTGACGATGTCAACGACGATTTCGTTCCACGGACGATTCTTTGCAAAGGCTTCGCGAAAAAACTTCTCCATACCGACCCGGCTGACTCGCTGAGGAGCACCACGACCAATGCAGTTGTTTGACCAGATTGTCGTAAAGTTCCGAACGTAGTCTTCGTGTTCCAAAAGTGATTCGACCAGGACAGATCGCTTGCGGGGACTTTCATCGGCAAGGAACGCCTGAGCCTCTTCCAGAGATGGAATTCTGCCAAGCAGATCGAGATAGATTCGCCGAACCCATTCTTCATCGGTGGCCGCAGCCGAGGCTTCGATTTCGTTATCCTGCCATCCCTGACGAATCTGTTGGTCGATAAACTCGCCAAGCGGCACTTCCGCCGCGGTGTCGACGGCCCTGGAATCGTCAGACTTTGTCGATTCATCCACCATTGCGAAGCCATTTGCGATGGTGAGGACGCATACCAGTCCGAGGCAACCCAACGATCGAAAAAGTGAAGTTCCGGTTCGCATTGTCTAACTGCTCCTGACTGTCGCAAGGCTCGCATTGATCCCTGTGTCACTCTACAACACAGGGAAGGGTGGATGTTCGTTGGATTTCACAGTATTTCTACAGTATTCTGGAGACTTCTAAACATTCGCCCATCGCCGGATGAACAATATCATCATTTTGTCCCCAAAATCCAACGCGGCGGTCGAAGTTGCCAAGCCCGGACAGGTCGTTTTTTCCGATCTTTTCTTTCGACCGACCATCATGCCGGTCCTCGAAGGACGATTGATCTGGTCCAGAAACGGGGCACTGCGCAAGATCGTTCAGATCGTATTCCCGACTCACTGGCAATCTCACCCGAAAGTCGAACTCCCGCGATGAAAATCACCTTTCTTGGCGCGGCTGGCGAAGTCACTGGCAGCCAGCACCTGATCGAAACAGACTCCGCGCGAATTCTATTGGATTGTGGGCTGTTCCAGGGGCGAGCTGACGAAGTACGTCCAAAGAACGAGCGATTTCGATGTTCCCCGAAAACGCTGGATGCCGTCATTCTGTCGCACGCTCACATCGACCATTGCGGGAATTTACCCGGCCTACATAAGGCGGGGTACCGTGGCCCCATTTTCGCCAGCCGAGCAACTGCCGACATTGCGGCGATCATGATGCGAGACAGCGCCAGGATTCAGGAAGAAGACGCGCGGTACCAGCAGAAGAAAGCGTATGATCAAACTCACGGAAGCATGCCACCCAAGCCGCTCTACACGGAAGAGGATGCCAGGAATACCGCTCGCCTTTTTGAAGACGTCCCGTTTCACGAATGGACGGAATTGCTCGACGGAGTCAAAATACGGCTTCATCACGCGGGCCACATTCTGGGTGCGGCGATCGTGGAACTTGATCTGTTTGATGCGAGTGAATGGAAACGCTTAATTTTCACTGGCGATCTCGGGCGACGCAACCAGCCGATTCTGATGGATCCAGAAACCGTCGAGCGTTGCGACGTCGTCATCACAGAATCAACCTACGGCGACAAGCTGCATTCGGACGCAAGCAACGTTAAGGCAGAATTGCAGCGAATCATCTGCGAAGCGTCACGCCGAGAGGGCAAGGTAATCATCCCGGCCTTCAGCCTGGGGCGCACACAAATGCTGGTCTATCTGCTGAACGAACTCCGCAATGAAGATGCGATGTGCCGGGTTCCGGTTTACATTGACAGCCCACTTGCAATTCGACTGACGGACGTTCATCGAGCCAATGTCGATGTGATGGATAGCGGCGTCCAGGAAACGCTGAAGTCCGACGACGACGTCTTTGATTTCCCTGGACTGACTTACGTTCAGTCTCAGGAAGAAAGCATGTCACTGAATCGGCGAAAAGGCCCATTTGTCGTGATTGCGGCTGGTGGAATGTGCGAAAACGGCCGAGTCGTCCATCATTTGAAGCACAGCGTCGACGATGAAAACAACACGATCATGATTATCGGCTTTCAGGCTGAACATACGCTGGGTCGCAGAATTGTCGAACGTCGCGAAGAACTGAAAATCCACGGACGGATTTATCCGCTGAAGGCGAAAGTTGAAATTATCAACGGTCTATCGGCACATGCTGACGCGAGCGATTTTCAATGGTGGTTTAGCGAACTGCTTAAGCAAGGCGGCGCTGGCCAGATTTTTCTGGTTCATGGTGAATCCAAACCCGCAGCAGCCCTGGCGAAGATGGTCGAAGAATGCTCCGACCTGCCTCCAGTGATCGCTCAGTTTGGGCAGTCGTTTGAGGTCTAATGCGGCGGCGATTTTTGCAACCACGAATTTGGCGTGAAATCCCTTTGATGCCTTATGCAGCAGTTGCGAATGGCGACGGAAGGTCCGCCTCGGATATGCAGGTTGAATTCAGCTTTTCGGTTCTGAGAGTGGCAGGCGAGTCGGCTCTTTCGATTCCTTCGGAGCCACACCGGCGATTGTGTCATTTGCCTCGACGGTGCCAACGACGGATTGTGAAGCTGGGTTTTCCGGCTTCAAATCGTCATCCAGAATCATGATCTTCTGCCAGATCTTTCGACTGATTCCGTTTGTCAGGGTTTCAATGTCGTTGACGGATTGCAGCACAAGGCTGTCTGTTGTGCTCTGTGCGTACAAGGCGGCCAGCTTTCCAACCAGAGATATCATCTCGCTGCAGTAGTCCAGGTACCGAGTCAACTGATACGGAGTCAGCGTGCGCTGCGGTGATGATCGAGTTCGTTGTCCGATTCCGGCGATGACGTGGCTGGGGTCCTTGGTGAGCTGATGCATGTCGATCACATGAGAGATCGCTCGCAGTTCGTTGACGGCGACCAGAACCTTTGCTCGCTTTCGTCGTGATTCCAGCGAGAACAAAAAGAACAACGCCGCACCAATAAGCACAACGGCGTTTGTGGCCGCTTCCAGCTCTTCAATACTAAATCCTTCCGTATGAATCTTCAGACGCCGAACCACATGCCAGCCCAAATAGATCGCCATGCCAACGACAACCATGACTGCCAGTCGAATACTGGCATGCCGTTTGGACAGCCAGCGAACCCGCCCAGTGGTTTCTTCGGCGATCGAAAGTAACTCCAGACAGACTCGATGGAGGCTCGCACCGGGAAAACGCTCTTCGATTCGGTTGGCCAGCGTCTTCAGAGTGGCGATCGTCAATTCCGGATCAAGTGCTCGGTACATACGAACAAACCCACAGCAGCAAATTTTTGTGGAAACATGCCAAGTCAGTAACGGTGACATCCGCTACAGGCAGGATAGAAGCAACTCAACCCCGCCTGCGACAAACGATGAGAATCCCACGGCGAGCCGGGAAGCAGGGAATCGCACCGACATTCTAAGTTCTGCTAAAAGAACAAGCAGTGAAATGTGACATGCTCTTTTCAAAATTTATTGTGCAAACTCGACTGTCGCACTTTGAGACAGGCCTTTGCAAAATGCCCTGCGGAAGTTGCCGAAACATCAAGCCCATCGACATACAGAACGCCATTGGCTCGCTTTAGGATTTCGGTAAAAAGAAATCTTCCCAAGGTTGTGACAAGGATTTCCGCTGTGCAAACCCTCAGCGACTTCACAATTTTTGCAGCGTGCAGGTTTCTGGCACACCTCTTGCCTTGATGTTCTCACGTTGTTGAAGCGTGGGTCATGGCCCGCCTCACGTCATGCAACTGGAGCGGCCTGGGCAACCAGGCCGCTCTTTCTTTGATGCCATGACCTCCGCTCTGCAACGCAACTTTTTTAGCCAATCTGTGAATCTCGAAACTCGCTATAACGACTCTTCCATATCCGCCAATGGTGATGGCAACTCTATTGTTTTGAATTGAGGAACTTGTCGAAGAATTCGAACCTCGCATTTTCAATCTGAGCTTTGACTTCAGGCGATGAGGCACGAAAGCCGTGATCGCCGTGTTCAATTGTCATGAGCGTGGCATCCACGTCCGATGCTTTCAATCGATCGACCAGCCACACAGCCTGTTCATGCGCGACGTAGTTATCCTTAGTTCCGTGAATGCACAACGTTGGCGCTGCGTTTGGGGTGATCCAATACAAAGGGCTCGCTTGAATGTGCCGATGCCGCTGTTGTTGCAGATTACCCCCCAGAAACAAAGGCAGAACTTCCGCTGCATCCACACTGGCATCGTAGGACTTCGTAAAGTCACTTGGACCGTAGAAGTTGACGACGCAGTTGACGCTGCTGGATTGGTCCGCATTGCCTCCATCGCCTTCAAACTCCTGAACGTCGCTGGTGACTCCCAGAAACTGAGCCAGATGTCCGCCTGCTGAGCCGCCAGTTGTCCCAATGCGTTTTGGGTCGATATTGTGTTTGGCGGCGTTAGCTCGCATCCATCGGACGGCAGCCTTCACATCATAAACAGCAGCGGGGAATTGATATTTTGGTGCCAGTCGGTACGACACCGTGACCGCCACGTAGCCGCGTTCGGCAAGTTGGATGCACAGGCCATCAAAACCGTCCCGCGTTCCGGCTCGAAAACCGCCGCCGTGAATGCAAATGACGGCCGGAAACGGGCCGCTTCCTGCTTTTGGTCGGGCCATGTTCAACTGAAGATGCTGGTCGTCTGGATTTGAATACTCAATGTTCTTTTCAAACACGACACTGTCGGGGACTGGCACCTGAGCCAAAGTGTTTTCGCATTGGGTCATCGCCGCAGACAGCAGGAGGGCTGTCACAATCATCGGCAGTCGTTGGAATCGCATCGTCTGGCCTCGCTAAAACTGGTTGGGAAAGTTCAACCCAATGGTAGCCGAGCGATCGTTCTATCAAAAGTCACGACTCACGCTCGCGCAGGTTCTATTTGCCGGTTGTGCCGTTGCTGATTTGGTGCAGCAACTCTTTTGCCTGTTTCACCTGATCGGCCACTGTGCGATCTTCTGAATAGAGCTGCAGAACAGCTTCCAGCGATGCGCGAGCAGCTTCGGATTTGGCTCCCGATTTGATCTGTTGAGATGCATCCGAAAGAACTCTGTTAAACAAGTCGGCACGTCCCGCCGTGAGTGGTTCTTTTGTCCATTCCTCGATCCTCTCCTCGAGGAACTTTGTGAGATACTCGTTTCTCGGATCGCCTTTCGAGATCTGCAGGACCGCCATGAGCTTTTCTCTGGCGGACACAGGATCGCTGTGACTGTAGCTTTCAAACGCCTGACGAATGAGCCGCTGTAATTCCCCGGTCGCATCTCGGCTGCTTTCCGGATCGTCTTTCAGCGAGTGACAGAATTCATACTGATCCGCCTTTTCGATCAGACGAATGATTTCCGCTTCTTCGTTGGGTAGTGACTTCGCTTTGAGCAACGGTCGCAGCAAATCATCTCGAGCCCGCACCCAGCCGGGACCGGGCTCCTGTTGAAAAATCGCCTGTGCCATCTGAAATTGTTCGGCCGGATTCGCAACGTTTCGCCGATTCATCCAGACCCCGAACACAATGATCAGGGCAAACAAAGTAATCAGCACGAAGATGTTGTCAAAAAACTTGGCGACGGGAGACTTGATCAGTGACGACATCGCGTCCTCACGAATCATGTTTCGCACCATTGTCGCCGGGCCGGGCTGGTGCACGTCGGGATCAGAGGAGACAACTTCGTCACTCACCGTGATTCCAGGCGATGGTCGTTCAACGGTTTCCGATTCCAGATTCTGCTGCACCAGTTCCAGGCGAGTCCTGATCTGCTCCAGACGTTTCATCACAACCAGGGCGTCAGGCAATCGCTTGGTGGCGTCTTTTTCAAGCAGCTGACAGACAAGTTCTTCCAGCAGTCGAGGAATCTCCGGCACGTATCGCGTTGGTTTGTCGAATTGAGCAAACTGGTGTTTCTGCAGGATGTCGTTTGCCGTCGCCCCGGTAAACGGCGGGCGTCCTGTGAGCATTGCGTACATCACGGCGCCCAACGAATACAAATCACTGCGTCGACTGGCTCGCTGACCTCTTGCCTGCTCAGGCGACATGTATTCGGCAGTCCCCACGACGCCGCCGGTTCGAGTTAAACGAGTCGATGCGAACAAACTGGCGACCCCGAAGTCCGTGAGCTTGATTATGTGATCGCGAGTCAGCATAAGATTGCTGGGCTTTAAATCGCGATGCACGATTCCAGCGTCGTGGGCCGCCTTTAAAGCAGCGGCAATCTGCATCGATAGCTCAATCACTTCTTTCCATGGAATGCGTTTTCGATCGGTGATTTCCGTTGTCAGAGTGACGCCATCGACAAACTCCATCGCATAATAAAATGTGCCATCGGCGGTGCTGCCGTCCTGAAAGAGCTGCACGATGTGACGATTGGACAACTGCCGCAGCGCATCGATTTCGCGAGAGAACCGTTGAACGAACCCGTCTTCGCGAGCCATCGAAGCCGGCAGTACTTTTATGGCGGCTGCCTGTCCAGTCGTTTCATGAACGCCGTGGTAGACGTTTCCCATTCCTCCTGAGCCGATCTTCCGATCGATTTTATACGGCCCAACGGTTTCAGGATGCATCGAAAACTCACTGCAGATGGGAACAAACAGTCTCGCCACAAAAACGCCGTCGCACGAATTCTCAGCACCGAATGTTGCCAGCTGTCGTCGGATTCGTTGAAGGCGCGGTGAGATGAACCGAAATGAGGCGAACTCAGCCACGCTCAAACGTTTTCATCAAGACCCGACCCGATTATAGCTGCACGCGACGAAAGTGTCTTGCCAGCCGCGTTGAGTCATTTGCATAAGCTGCCGTTGCCGTTTTCCGTTTAGCTAAACGTTGTTTGAAGCAACCCGAAGCTTTCGAACTATCAGCCGGAACGTGCTTTTGTCCGGTTCGCCTCGCTGCTCATGGAGTTCCCAAACTGAGCCCGAAGGCGATAGTCGCGTGTGTTTGTATTTTCCCGTTTGTTTTTCCAACATTCACCCGCAACTAGCGATTTGCGGCTCACCCAATCCACCGCCTCCTGGGCACTGCGGCTGATCAGATCGTGGCGTTGTCTGGTGAGCCCAACAGCTCATGTACAACACGTCCGTGAACGTCGGTAAGACTCACATCGCGGCCCCCGAATCGGAACGTCAACTGTTGATGATGGATGCCCAGTTGATGCAGG
The DNA here is from genome assembly GCA_031377305.1 of Planctomycetota bacterium. Classification (GTDB taxonomy): domain Bacteria; phylum Planctomycetota; class Planctomycetia; order Planctomycetales; family Planctomycetaceae; genus SXXK01. The sequence goes on from JANMEV010000069.1 coordinate 16,633, forward strand.
ACTGTGGCGTGAATATCGTGAATCTCAAGAGCATTCTCGGCCACTGAGTTTCCGAATTCATCCGTCTGCCCAAATGCCATTCCGCCCTTAAAGCCACCGCCAGCGACGAAGATGCTGTAGCCGTTGACATGGTGATCTCGACCGCAGGTTTCTGAGATTGCAGGAGTATGCGGCGTTCGTCCCATCTCGCCCGCCCAGATCACGATCGTGTCATCCAGAAGTCCTCGCTGCTTCAGATCCACGATGAGCGCCGCAACAGACTGATCGGTGATCATTGCGTTTTCCGAATGGTGCTGCTTCAACGTTCCGTGTTGATCCCACGGCGAGTTATTTGCGTGAGTCAGCGGGCAGGTGATTTCGACGAAACGGACTCCCGCCTCGACCAGCCGTCGGGCTCGCAGACACTGAAGAGCATAATACTTCTGATAGTCGTTGGTACTGTCAAGCCCATACAGTTTTCGAGTCGCTTCGGATTCCTGTTCGACGCTGGCGATGTCGGGTACGGCCGTCTGCATGCGAAACGCGGTTTCGTAATTGTGAATTGCCGACTCAACCAATTGATGTTCTGGCGTGTTGTTCGCGAACGTTTGATCCTGAGCTTTCAGCAGCGCCAGCTTTCGTCGCTGCTTTTCGATGGTATCTGCCGGTTGAATATTGTCGATGGTCGCGCCCTTGGCTCGCAGCAGCGTGGCGGAATTCGTTGCTGGCAAAAAGGCACTGGAGAAATTTTCGAAGCCACCGTTTGGGATCCAATCGTTGTTCAACAGAACATAGCCGGGCAGATTCTGATTTTCGGTCCCAAGGCCATACGTGATCCACGACCCAAAACTAGGCGCAAGTCCGGTCACTCGTCCTGTATGCAGCAGCAGGTTCTGTTGACCATGCAAAGGCTGACGGCCGACGAGGGATCGCACAACGCAGATGTCGTTCGCGATGGCCGCAATGTGAGGCAGCAAGTCGCTGACCCACAGCCCGCTTTGCCCTCGCTGAGAAAACTTCCATGGGCTGCCAAACCAAACTCGCGCCGCGCTGCTTTGCGAGAGCTTTGAAACCTGAGAGTCGCCGATGGGCTTTCCCTGCTGTCGAGCTAGTTCGGGCTTGTAGTCAAAGGTATCGACATGGCTCGGACCGCCGTCCATGAAACACAGAATGACATGCTTCGCGCGTGCTGGAACCGCGGGAGGAGCGACGGACGAGTTTTCGCCGCCTCGTGCCTGAGACATTAATCCAGCCAATGCCATAAGGCCGAATCCGTTCGAGGTCTGGGTCAGCATTTGTCGGCGAGACCAGAATGCCCCGCGATGATCAACGAACATAGAGAAACTCCTTCGTGTTGAACATCGCGTGTGCCATGGTTTGCCAAAGAGAGATGCTGGTGAGTCGATCAGCGTCCACAATATTTTCTATCGTCGCGAAGTTTGCCGCAGCGTCCGCCCAGCGAGACAGCTCGTCAGAAGTGGCATCACGCCCCAACGCTTTGACGAACATGTGCTGCAGGCGCGACTCAATCGCTGCGTCTGAGCGTTTGACTAAGTTTGCAGCCCAGACTTCAGCTTGATTTGCTACGAAGGGATCATTGAGCAACGTGAGTGCCTGAGTGGGCGTGTTTGCGATGTCGCGACGCCCGGTTGGAATCTTGGGAGCGGGCTGATTGAAAGTTGCAAGAAAACGAGGCGGCTCCATGATCGTGATTTTGGTGTAGATTGATCTCCGGCCCAGCCCATCGAGCGGACCCGAGAACAAACGCTTCTGAGAATCTTCACTCAGTCGGTTGGGATTCGTCGTCGGTCCAAACAACGTTGTGTCCAGTCGTCCCGAAACCGCCAGCATTGCGTCTCGCAGCGATTCGGCATCGAGTCGCTGAAGCGGAAAGTGGTGCAGCAGTCGGTTGGTGGGATCGGCATCCAGTGCCCCAGCAGCAGCTTCCTGAGATTGTTGCCACGTTCGACTCAAAACAATGCTGCGAATCAGGCGCTTCGTCGACCAACCTTCGTTCATGAATCGCATGGCAAGGGCGTCGAGCAATTCCGGATGCGAAGGCCGATCCCCGACGTGCCCAAAATCATCCGTCGTCCGTACAAGCCCGGCACCAAACATCCAGTGCCAGACTCGGTTGACGTAAACACGGGCCGTCAGAGGATTGTGAGGACTTGCGACCAGCTCGGCCAGTTCACGACGATCATGCACTGAAGTTTGTAACATTCCAGCGAGTTGAGCTTCACCGATTTCCGGCGCGGGATGGGCACCCACTGTAGGTTCGCCACTTCTGCAGATGTCCACCAGGAATCTCGGCGGACCGTGAGGAACCGGGTCGCTCAATTGATCATAGTCGCCGCGAATGTTCAGGCGATAATCGATCGGTGCATTGATTTCTGCCATTCCATTGACCGTCGCAGGTTCCTGCAAACGCGATTCAACGTCGCGGTATTGCGTCACTAGCGCTTTAATCGCCCGCGCGGCGGTTTCGGAGCCAGCATCATTCTGCACGATACCGCTGGTCAGTAGCCAGTTGATCAGTCGGACCTGGTCATCGTTTGGCGAATCGCTTTTCCACGCAACCACTGCCTTGGTCATTAACGCTTGATAGCGTCCGACGACGTCATCGATCGTGTTTGGCGCTTCACCATCAAACAACGAAACCAGCCTCGTTAATTCATCATGTGGCGAGAACGGTGCCACATGTTTGACGACTCGACTGATTTGAAACCAACTGCGAGGATCAGCCGCTTGTTCTTCGGAACATGCTCCTCCGAGACCGACTCGTGGCGGAAAATTGGGGTTACTTGTCTTCGTCGCGAACTCGATGTAGACGTTTCTATCCAGCACTGACGACAACCCATCGGCGATCTGCCATTTCGGAATTGGATCATTCAGATACTGTTGCCGTTCGGTCAAAAATGCGTTGTCAACCACAATTCGTCGAGCCGCGAAATCGCCGCCGGCGACTTCAAAACTGAGCTGTCCGGGCCCGATGAGTTTCGTCCACGGAGTCCGCAGCGCTCCGTTCATTTTTGGCGAAAGGGAATTGGTGCAAAGACCGCCCAGCAGAATTGAATCGACCGCCTTCGCGCCGGTGAGCGACACGACGAAGTCACCGCGCAAGGCGATGCTGCGCAGGCCTTCACCATCGCCTGACCAATTCTCCGGGATGCCATCGCGAAAGTCGACCACCGTGGCAAAGTGGCCGCGATTCTCTGCGATTCGACGAGCACTTTCATCGGCGATCCGTTTGGATAGCTCTCTCCATAAATCGGCGATGTTTTCTCCAGCGGCTGGATCGGCTTGAAGCTGCTCCCACGCATGGAGTGGGTCCTCTAGCGGTCGATTCTTTGCCGCGGTGCTCAGCGACTGTAGGGATGCCGTCGACAAGGCCGCAATGTTCGACAACCAATGTTCGGCCAGCAGCGGTCGCAACTGGCTTTTGATGTTTTCCAGTTGCCTCCGAACGGCCGCGTTTCGCTCCGGTAAGTCCACAGTGTTCGTAACCCAGCGAGCACTCATGAAGAGTCCACCGATCGCGTAATAGTCCTTCTGCGAAATCGCGTCGAGCTTATGGTCGTGGCAACGAGCGCACGCGACTGTTGTCGCCAGAAACGCTTTTCCAAACGCATCGATTTTGTTGTCGAGCATCTCCTGATGGATGCCATCAAACTCGGCGCTGTCGCCGTGACGCTTCTCGCCCATTTGATAGAACATCGGTCCGATGAGCGATTCATTAGTGCCGAGTTCCGAATTGATTCGAGGTGACTCCAGTAAGTCGCCTGCTATTTGTTCTCGGACAAGCTGATCAAACGCTGCGTCCGCGTTGAAGGCTCGGATCAGATAGTCACGATATCGCCAGGCTCCTTTGGCTGGCATGTCCCATTCATAGCCATATGTGTCGGTGTATCGAACGACGTCCATCCAGTGGCGAGCCCATCGTTCGCCGAAATGCGGTGAACTCAAAAGTCCGTCGATGAATCGTTCCCACGACCCGAGTTCATTGTCATTTAGAAATGACGCAAGTTGTGCTTCGGACGGAGGCAGGCCCGTGATCGCAAAGTAGGCTCGCCTTGCCAGTGTTCGATGATCGGCCATCGGCGCCAGATCCAGCCCATTGTCCTGCAACTGCTTCACGACGAAGCGATCGATTTCGGCAAGCTCGCCCGAGCCCTCAATTGCATTAAGCTTCGGCGGCTCAGGCGCATGTACTGGCTGCAGGCTCCACCACTGGCGCCGGACTTGATAGATCGATTCGAATGTCTCTGTCGCAACGTCGTTGAGGTCCGGCGCGTGGTCGCGAGGATCGAAGGCTCCTTTTTCGATCCAGTCGACCAGGGCATCGATCTCTAATGATGGTAGCTTCTTCCCCGGAGGCATCTCCAGTCCATCATGCTTCACTGCCGCCAGCAGGAGACTTTCGTTGGGCTTGCCGGGAACGATCACCGGGCCCGAGTCGCCTCCCTTGAGCACCGCGTCTCGATAATCCAGCCGCAATCCACCCTTCACCTTGTTGCTGGCGCCAGAGTGGCATTCGTAGCAGTGTCGCACCAGCAGCGGCCGAATTGTTTTCTCAAAGTGTTCCGTCGCATTCGGCTCATGGGTTTGAGCGATCACTGACGAGCACAACGCCGCGGCAGCAACAGTCAGGCAGATGCGGAAGAATAACATCGCTCGAGCGCTGCCCCGGATTCGCTCAGCAAAGTCCACTTGTGACTTGTAGACAAAAGAACGTTGCTGATCGCGTGGCAACATGACGACGAGATCCGAAAAGGATGTCAGGCAGGCAACTTCAACGAAGTTGCAATCCAGGAGGGATCGCCATGTTCGACCAGTTAGGACTGCAAATCAAGCGAAAAGGCAGCGGCAATCCTTTCGATCCGAATGCCGAAGGTTCCGCAAAGGGTTTACGTCGAGGCCGTTGCCTATCCTGTTGGCTATTCTGCTTTGCCAAAACAATACAGTGACTTTGCAGTCCGTACATAAAGTCGATTGTGGGCGATCGCGGGAGTCGCGAAGCATTCTTCGCCCAGTTCGCAGTGGGACAGACTTGACCATTCCTTTGCATTCGAAAGGATGTTGACGACGCCTGATGTGTCCACAACAACTACATGATCGCCCGCGGCCACAGGGGAGGCGTAGTATTGACCGTTGCCCTGTTTCAGCCGTCCCTTTTTGATCTGCTTGCCAGTAGTGACATCAACCGTCGTTACAACTCCGCCATCATTAACCGTCAGCACTGAGTCCTGACTGACGAGAGCACATGGAATGTAGGGCATGGTTTTTCCGAATGTCCACTGAACGTGCGAATCAGAAACATCGCCCTTCCCTGTGACATCCACAGCCACAAGTCCACCCTTGCCGGCAAAGCTGCCGAAGGCTTCGTCCCACTCCTTCGCATCGATGATGGAGTCCTTGTTCCCCCAGTTGTCGTCGACGCGCATCAACAGTCGTCGAATGGCTTCATTTGAACCTGCTTCGGCCACTTCAAGTTTTGAATCTTTGTTTCTGTCGAAGCCGTCGAGCATGCTCATGGGAATGGGCTCACCCACCGGTTCACAAAAGTAGAGTCGATCGCCACGAAGAATCGGCGAACTGACCGGAGCGTTCGTCTTTCCTACAATCCACCAGATCCGGTCACCCGTCTTGGGATCGTAGGCGACCACTTCCAGCGGACCAGTTGTGATCAGCAGCGAAGTCCCATCGTTGGGCGAGTACATCACGGGCGTGGAATAGCCGCCAGTCAACCCGGACACACGATCGGCTTTCCATTGGACATCGCCAGTCTTCGCATCATACGCACAAACAAAAGACTCATTCAGTTGGTCTACGACCTGAAAAACCTGATCTCCGTAACAAACCAAAGAACCCGATAAGCCATGCATCGTTCGCGAAACTGGCGTCGCCTTTTTCCAGAGTTCTGTGCCATCCAGGGACCATGCAAATACTCCAGCATCAGGAAAGAAAACGTACACTGAGGATCCATCGCTGACAGGAGTCGGCGTTGAAGGACCAGCCGGCAGCGTGGCGATTTCGTCATGGTCTTTAGGGACAGACCGCTCCCAGATCACATCGCCGTTTTCTGCATTGAAGCAATGAACTTTGCGTTCATCTTTTGTGTGTGAGGTCAGCAGAAGCTTCTCGCCAACCACAATCGGAGAAGAAATTCCAGAAGGAACTTTGATCTTCCAGACGACGTTTTTATCGGGTCCAATTTCATCCGGAATGGTCTGTCCTTCTGCAACCCCGGCCCCATCGACACCGCGAAAACGGGACCAGTCATCAGCGACGGACGACAACATGAAACCCGGAACAAAAATCACCGCGGCGAGGACGATTAGCGGGTGAGCATTCATGAACGACAATTCCTGCTTAAGATTTGGCAACATCGCGCACACATCGAATTTCTGATTCGTAGCGGATTCTATGGCAAGTTGCCAGCAAAGCGGACCCACCTGACGGCGACACCAACCAGTTGCCGACGACCGCGAGTTGCGCAGAGAACGTTGTGGAATTACCAAAAATCGGCACCACGCGTGGCCATCCTTGTTCGCTCTTTAGATGGCCCGCTCTAATTCAATGTGTTCTGCCAAACAGCTAAGTTCATTGAACGGAGTTCGATTGCCGTTTTCTGGTTAAGCCTTCGGTCTCACGGTTCAGGCTCGTATCCCATAATCGTCAATGGCAGAGTACAATGGTGTCTAAGGTCTGTCGAGACCTGTGGAGATACGACTTTGGCGTGGCTTTTCGAGCCAGCCCGGCAACTCGTTTCGCATTGAACAAGTGACCATCGATTCACGTTGAGAACGTTACTCACTTTGAACCCCAGGGCTGAAGTTTCATGCCGGAACCAAACGATGCCAATCCGTATGCGGCACCAATGGTGCATGATTTTTCCAGCAGTGGCGAGACGACAACGACGTTCTTTACGAAGCCAATAGTACTCCAATCCGCATGGCTGCTGGCGGTGTTGATCAACTTGCCGATTCCTGTGATGTTCGGCTCCGGCGTTGTGGTGGGTCCAGCACGATTCGGGATGCTGCTCGGAATTATCGCGGTTTATGCAGTCGGCGTCTGGTGCTGCACGATGCAGTCGGGAACCATGTGGCGGTTAATCGTCGGTTCCCTGCTGACGGCGCTGAGTCAGCTCTGGCCCGTATTGCACATGTTTGTCGGACTGATTGCCATGGGCATCAGCCGGGCCATCTTTTTTGTCGTTGATGAAAACTTTACGCGGATACCGGAAGTGATCTCCGCCACAATTCTCACCGGCATCGGTCTGATTCTTCCGTCCTTCGCTTTTGGCCTGGTCGGGATCGCTGTGTTCAGGATTCGTGCCTTTGGAAGTTTGTTGAAAGAGTAGTCCAGCTTCCCGTGGGTCGGACCACCGCATCATCGTTCCGGAAAGCATTTACCGAGGGCAAGCTGTTTCACGATTCGTCCTTCGAAGTCCCAAGCCCACAGGTTCAGTTTTTAGAGCGGTCGGAAACAAGGCGAATCGAATGCTCGCTTCCCTGATCGTAGCTTTCCAGCCACGCTGTGGTCGATGAACTCATATCATATTGAGTCGCCCGATAACGTCCTGTTGCGTGGCCCGCAATTGCTCCGCCGATCGTCAGGATGGGCGAAACTCCTATAGCGCTATCGAACGCGCCACCTACGGATGCACCATAGTTGGGGTAGAGAATTCGAAGTCCATCTTCCCATTGCTGATTGGTGCCATTGGCTTCGAGATAGGCCAGCGTGTCATCGGTGTTGATGGTTTCATGCCAGATCGAAACCAACGGAAGCGAATTTGCGGCTGCGTAGGTGCCGGGGTACTGACGACTTTGAACGTCTTTTGCATAAGCGGCCGCTTCCATGCCAAGTGCCGGGACGTCTGAGTAAACATAGACACTGTTCGTGTAAGGATTGTATTCGTCACCGCCGAACAATCGGCCAGGCAACAACGTGTATCCAACAAGGCTCAGCGTTCCCATCGTGTAACGCCAGCCTGGGCTGACTCGATCGTTTTGAGTCAGACGTTTCCATTCGTCGATCGGTGCATACTGATTGACGCGAACACAGACGTCTGACATCTGAGTCACTTCTGCAAACGTCGCCACTTCGGTCACCGTATCCGGGGAGACATTGTGATTGTCGACTCGTCGATCCCACAGAATGATCTTGCGAGGAATCCCGAGAACCCAGCCGGCTCCATCGATGACCTTATTTGGTTGGCCGGTGACAACACGAACTGTCGATGTACATCCCTCTTCGCTGCAAAGCGCAGGCTCTGCGTTTATTGTGTTCGAATGAAGCGACATCGGACCGGACGCACACCCTGCAGCAAGTGTCGCCAACAAGCTTCCAGCGAAGAACAGCGGCCGAGACAACCGGGTTGAGAATGCTGAAACTTCCATCGCGAGTCTTCCTTGACGGTGTGTTAACGGTGAAAAGCAGTTGAATCAATGCAGAGCGTAAAAAGTCACGTGTTTGATCCTCTGATAGTATCGATCGTGGGCATCTGAGCACCGTAGCTTTTTTGAGGGAGCTCGGATAAATTTATCGTTTATCAATAAACTCATATTGAAGAGCAATAAATCCGATTCTAGAATCGGTGCATGGAGAAAGTACACATGAATGTCGTCGAAGAACGGAATCTGCGCCGATGGGCTTACGTGCTTCTGCTTTTGGCGTGGCTTGGAATTGCGTGGATCATTTTGGGCTTGGCGAAGGCTGCAATCGGCATCGATTTTCAGATCGGATTCCTTGCGAAAGAGGGCATCAAGATCTTTACGGTCACTGATTTTACTGTTGGCCAGCGGTTAGTTCTTGTCGCAATATTCGCAGTTCCAAACTGTTGTTGGCTTTACGGCATGTGGCAGGTAGTGCGTATGGCGATGGGATTTTCGCGAGCTGAAGTTCTGACACAACGCACCGTTTGGTTTTTGGAGCACTTTGGCTGGGGCATGGTGGGGCTTGCGATCTCCGAGTCGTTCTACGTTGGCTTAACTGGCGAATACCTGATTTTCATTGGCAAGATCGATGCCATTGAAAGTCACTGGAAGTACTTTTGGGACAGCGGCTTTCAGGTCACTTTAATGGCCGCTCTGTTGATTATGATCATCTCCAGAATCCTGCGAATCGGTATCCGACTTCGTGAGGACGCGGAGTTGACGATTTAGCAAGTTGAAACCGAGTCGCGAGGCGATAGCCGCGGGTGTTTTTCTGACATTCACCCGCAACTGGCACCTAGCGGCTCGTTAGATCAAATAGCCTGCTCGCGACTCGCAGGATGATGTTTCCGGGGAGAGTTGTCATCGCGATTGTTGTGAACATGGATGTCATGCTGGCGAAGCGGAAGATGAAGCTCGGTGAGCTATCGGCCGCTGTCGGCGTCAGCATGGCCAACCTGTCGATTTTGAAAACTGGAAAAGCCAAAGCCGTGCGATTCAGTACCCTGGAAGCCATCTGTCGAGTTCTCGAATGTCAGCCCGGCGACATCCTTGAGTTCCGTGCCGATCTGCCGCCGTCGCAAGACTCGGAAGATCCGAACGGCGGGCCTTCATAGGCGACAAAGAACCGCCTTCGGCGAGCGGGGGATGTCAATCCCCTGATTGAGCTTCGGGCACCAGACGGCCGTCAAAGAACCCATCTTCCCGATTCACCATTCGCGGACTTTCTCCGTACGTCGCGAGAGTTTTCGCATGGGTAGAAAAAGTTGAGTTCCCTGCTGCGCTACCCTTGCGCGCTGAGGTTACGGGATATTCATCGAACGGCCGTTTGTAAGAGTTGATACAAGATTGAGCCGCTGAGGCGTCTCAATCAGTTATTGCCCAAGTCACCTGCGGCTAAGAGTGAGACGACCTTCCGAATTTCCATCATTCATGGTCACAAAAGGAATACTACGATGAAGAAGAACAAGAGACGAACACTGACGCGATCCAACGCTGTTTCGGAAGTGCTGGAGTCTCGGCAGTTGCTTACTGCGCCAGTGGATATCTCGTTGAGCATGAACAGGAGCACTCGGACGCTTACGATCACCGGAACTGACGATGCAGACCGAGTTTCGATTCAGCAAAACGATGCACGGAAGGCGCTCACGATCACGATGGGTCACGGAAATTCTTTGGATGTGACTCGGCAGTTTCCGACGCAGTTCGTTGATAAGATCATGGTGCAGCTATCCGGCGGAGACGACAAATTTCAGTTCGCAACGATCGGAGACGTGCGAACGCCAAAGAACATTCAACTGGATCTGGGAGCCGGCGACGACACTGCATCCATCCGCTGGGCGGAAGACGGCAGCATCTCTGGTGCGAACTTGACGGTCGCAGTTGTTGGCGGTGTTGGAAGTGATGCTGTCGGTGCGAGAATTGGCGGAACGAAAGCCGGTGCTGCAACATCGATTTTCGTTGATCTTGGTAACGGAGATGACGGCTTCGTCGCTCAGGTTTTGAATCCGGTCAACAGTCGTTCGGCAGTCACCATCAACGCGATTGGCGGTGCGGGGAACGATGAACTGGAATATCTCGCATCCGGAACGATCGGTCGCCGCGCGGTGGTCAACGTCAGCCTTGATGGCCAAAGCGGCGACGATTCGATTGAAGTGCAGAACCTCGGACTGATCGACGGCAACCTCACGCAGATCCTCACCGGCGGCGACGGCGACGACCTCATCAGTGCGGCAGCGATTGATGCGACTGGAGCCGGGCGTTACACGGTCACCACGAACGGAAATGCTGGCGATGACACGCTGATCACCGACATTCGCGCGGCGAAAGGGCAAAAGCACTCCGTGAAGTCCACGATCGATGGCGGCACGGGAGACGATCAGGCGATCAGTGCGAATCCGACGGTTCTTCGCAACGTCGAAGTGGCAACGCCCGTGACTCCGCAGAATCGCCCGATCGCGGCGGGGACCTTCGATCCGGTTCTTCCAACGTCGGTACTGCGGGACTCCGGCCGGACGATTGAGTATTGGACTCGAGGCCAAAGCGCTCCCGACGCTCCGGTTGTCGTTCTCGTCTCCGGCGCGGGCGGTGATATCGATAATTGGCTGACGATGGCATCAATGCTGAGCGGGCTTGGGCAGGTGATCTCTGTCAACAAGCCGGGCTTTGGTCGCACGAGTTCGGTGACCAGTTCCGATCAGACCTACAGCGAAGCGGTGGTTGAAGACATTCGCAGGGTCGTCGAGAAGCTGGCACCTGGTCGTCAGGTCATTCTCGTGGGCCACTCGCTCGGTGGACCGTACTCGAACCTTTACGCTCGCAGCTATCCGTCCAAGGTTGCGGGAGTCGTGTTCGCAGACAGCACAGCCGAGACTCGCGTCGATCCGAACGAAGTCGCGGCCGAATTCGGAAGCCCTGTGTATCGAGTCTACCCGCACGGCATTCAGGAAGAACTTGCTGGCATCGCCAATTCCATCAACGCGCCGCTGGACGCACCTGAGTTTCCAAAGATCCCGGTCATTGCTCTGTCTCAGGATTTACCGCCCGAGATTCTTGCCAACGCGCAACAGCTCGCGGACCTTGGCAGTCCCGGCCGCTTGCAGATTGTGAAAAACGCTGGTCACTTTCTGCAAGCTGATCAGCCAGCCGTTGTCGCGGCGGCAATTCGCGAAATGGTTCAGAAGACGCAGATCTCAGGCATCCTCGCGGACGTCGTCGCGAAGTATGGAATTCCGGGCATCACGGCCAGCGTCGTCGTTGGCAATCAGGTTCTGACAGGAGCTGCGGGTGTTCGAGCCGCCGGGGCCGCACCGAAAGTGCAGGGTGATGACCGCTTTGGGATCGGCTCAACGACCAAAGCCATGACAGCAACGCTGGCTGGTGTGCTTGTCGATCGAGGAACTCTGCGATGGAACAGCACGATCAGCGAACTGTTTCCGGAACTGCGTGCGACCATGCGGCCGGAATACAGAAACGTGACCCTGGAGCAACTGCTGCAGCACCGAGGCAGTATCGTCGCGGACGAAGACGCCAGTGAAGCACTAGGTGAGCTCATCGCTTCGTACGACGGCCCGGCGAAACAAGCTCGGCAGGTCCTGCTGCCCGAGCTTCTAAAAGAGAAACCGGTGGTCAAGGTCGGCGAATACAGTTACTCAAATGGAGGTTTTGCCGTCGCCGCCGCAATGATGGAACGCGCGACTCGATTCGACTACGAAACATTGATGAACTGTTACATCTTCGGGCCGCTTAGAATGCGATCGGCAACCTTTGATCCAAAGGTGTCAGATCCGGCGAATCCGAAGCAGCCGATTGGGCATCTTCCCGATGGAACTCCAGCGCCCGGCGACAAAGCACCCCTGGCGTATCTCGGAAGATTCCTGCGACCCGCCGGAGCCGAGTTACGAATGAACGTTGCCGACTGGTCGAAGTTTATTCGCATCCATCTGGGTCAGACGGTAAACGGCGTCCGGCTCGTTCGCCCTGAGACTCTGTCGCGTCTTCATCGAGCGGTTGCACTCGCGGATGCCCCTGCCGGCGTCGGCTATGCAATGGGCTGGGTCGTTGCATCCGCCGAAGCCGCTGGGCTGGACTCCAGCTATGGACAAGTTCTGAATCACAACGGAAGTGATGGTGTCTGGTTGTCGGAGGTCGCCGCACTTCCTGACGTCGACTTCTCAATTCAGATCCTCGCCAACGCGACGCTCGACAAACGGGGCAACGATCTGGGAGCAACAGCGTTCACCGAGATCAAGCAGCGACTGATGCAACGGTTTGCTCCGAAGCCAGTGATGTCCAACATGTGAGAACTCGAGCAGTCAAAGCCGGCGGTAATCAAATTTGAACCGGCCGCCAATTGATACTTGCAGGGTCTTTTTTGATGAAGTACTCGCAGGCACGGCGGCATCGGAACTCGTATGTTGGCTACGTCAGACGACTACGGGAACGAGCGGCGTTTTGGCAGCTCGTTCCCGTACATCACGACATCGCTACTTTGCGATGTCGTAGCAGGAAGGGATTTCCTGATCTCGCAGGTACAGCTTGCCGTTGGCGATCACAGGGTGAGTCCAGATGCGGCCCTGTGAATTTCGCTGAGTTGTCTGAGGATCCAGCTTGAATCGGCTGACTTCCTTGTAACCAGAAAGAGTCGCTTCGACGAGGAAGCAATCGCCCGAGCCTTCTTCAAGGCAATACAGCATGCCATCAGCAAACGCGACAGATCCCTTGCTGCCGTTCTTCTTTTTGTCGTTCCAAACATCTTCGCCAGTGGCGAGGTTTTGGCAGTTGGAAACGGGGTCAGGACTGAATTGTACGCAGCACCCTGCGGGCCGTTCCGGCAATTGAGTCCTGACCCCCTTTCCAACGCGAACAAATGGTTGCGATGGGATTTCCGTGTTGAACCATGTCGCGGCTAACGCCTCACACGCTTCGGCACAGCTTTGCGACCCATTTGCTGCAAGGCGGAGCAGATATTCGCACGGTTCAAGAGTTGCTTGGGCACGCTGATGTTAGCACGACGTTGGTCTACACACACGTCGCGAAGTCTGGGCCGCTAACGCCTGAAGAATTCAACCGGTTGCTCGAACAGGTAAGTGAACCATTCATGAAGCCGGTTCAGGTCGATGGCTGGAAACATCCTCTGCTCGGATTGTGGTGGTCCGGTCTCCGCCTGGAAGAATCTCTAAACCTTTGGTGGGATCGGCTCGACCGTATCTCAATCGATCTAACGTCCGGGCGACCGCTCCTGCGGATTCCAGCCGACCGGGAAAAAGGCCATAGAGATAGACTGTATCCTGTCGCCACAGAGTTTTCTGAGATGATCTTGTCGACACCAGAAAGTGAACGTCGGGGGCCTTTCTTCACCGTGCTGACCAAAGAGGGGAAGCCCCATTCACGCAGCCATCACCAAGTTGGAAAGATCATGGCAGACATGGGGCGCAGCGCCGGTATTGTCGTGAAGGTTCACCAAAAGACCGAAGAAAAGGAATTTGCGTCTGCCCACGACCTGAGGCGATCCTTCGGCGAAAGATGGGCAAAAAGAGTGGAGACCCCGTTCCTGCAAAAGATGATGCGACATTCAGCAATCGGCACCACTCTTCGATACTACTCGTCGCGGGATGCGGCAGACGCTGCCGCCCACATCGATCAGGCCTTTCAGCGTGCCCAATCACTTCAGGTGACGTTGGGTGACAACCAAGGCCAGAATAGTCGGGCGAGGTGACACTTCAGGTGACACCTGACATCTTGGCCTCCAGCAAGCCCTCGATTTCATTCAAAAACGCAGTCTTTTTATTAGCCAGGACGGGAATCGAACCCGTACGCCCCGTTGGGGGCCCGGGATTTTAAGTCCCGTGCGTCTGCCTATTTCGCCACCTGGCCGCTTTGAGCGAAGACAAGGTCGGCTCACGACTGCAGACACGCGGTTGCACCGTGCGTAACCCTGAATTCCTGCGGAAGGATAGTGCGGACGACGAAAAGAAGAAACCGACGGCTTCACAATCCCATCGCCGGTGGGCGGTCAACGTCATGAAGTGCCGTATTTCGCGTCGGCGGAGGCCCTAAAACCCACGACTCAGGGCTGTCGGTTGAACACATTCCTGTCCAACGGTATCGCCTGACGGGAATTCGACAGGCAGAAATGCCCATCGTACGTCAAATAACAGGCGTGAACCATTCGTGGGCAACATCGCCTGGTGCGATGAGCCAAGCCTCTACGGGAAGATCAGGATGAAGCCGATGATCGTCGCGACTTCCACGATCGTTGCTTCTTCGTTGAATGGAATTTGATAGTGCTTCTTCGGTGCACATTCACCCGGACGATAGTATCCCAGCGTGTACTGCTTGGAGTTCACAGGATGCAGCGCCATCTGGTAAGGGAGCCCCACCAGCTGAGTGGCAAATCGACCGTACGAAGCGAACGGCTGAACCAGTGGATGGTAAGCATGACCATAGCGTTCGAGCGAAGGGTCTTCAAAGTACAATGGATAGTGATAGAGATTTGTAGGAGCCCATTGCAGAACTTTTGCACCCGACTCACGAGCCACGTACTGGCCGTTATCGATCTTGTCGTCGAAGTCTTCCGGAAGTTGTTCGCGACTGATGTTTTTCATCGCGTAGCTGAGCGACGGTTTGATGGTTCTGATATCCGTGTTCAGGCGGTTCGAACCTGCTGAAGACTCCTTTTCGTTTGTTGAACTTGAATCCTCCTCTCCGGCAGTTTGCATGATGGGAGACATAACCATCTTTGGACTCACATCATAGAGATCGACATCGAGATCGGGGTCGTCAGGCAAAGTTATTCGATCGATGAGCCGATCCTTAGTGCCAGCCAGACGCTGCCGAGCCTCTTTCCGTTTGGCTCGGTTTGTCAACTTGCTGCGCTCCAGCATTTGCTGAGAGCGATGCTGCCACCAGTCACCGACGGAATCTGCAGATGAGATCATCATTCCTCCGGACAGAAGATACTTGATTCGCGACGCATGTCCGTTGTCGCAGCCCTCTGCATGGCCGTACTCAGAACAGGATTGACATGGAACTGAGGGTGCTGACTGTTCGACCATCACCGGCGCGCTCTCAAGCGCTGGCAAAGCAGGCGGAGCCAATGTTTCACTTGCCTGGCTGACGAACTGCTCAGACGTCACTGGCTCGGGAGCAACTGGTTCCGTTGGTAACTCGCGGGTACGCGTTGCGAATACGACCGGCACGACAAAAGAACTATTGGGTGTCTGATCCGCCGCGGCAGGCGTTGAAGCCGCATCCGACGGTACAGATCGAGGTGGCCCCAGTCGAGCGCTTCGGGACGCGTTATCCGCGTTGACTCCGGAAGCCAGCGTGATTGCGGCAAGGCCTGCGAGACCTGCGTCTCGCAGCCATCGAGCCACACCACGACTGGCGTTGAATCCATCAGTCTTTGGGGGCATGCTCCACTGAATAGTTTGGAGCTTCTTGAGTGATTGCGATGTCATGTGGATGGTTCTCTCTAACCGATGCCGCTGAAATCTCGATAAACCGAGCCTTCTCTCGCAGATCCAAAGTTGTCCCCACTCCGACATATCCCATGCCGGATCGAAGACCACCTGTGAGCTGGAACATCAGCGGCTGCAAGGCTCCTTTGTAAGGAACGCGACCTTCCACTCCTTCCGGAACCAGTTTGGACTGATCACCCGTCGGGACATGGCCTTGCCGGTAACGTTCGCTACTACCCTTTACCATGGCTCCCAGCGATCCCATTCCTCGGTACCGCTTGAAGCTTCGTCCCTGAAAGAGGATCATCTCACCAGGGCTTTCGTCAACACCGGCCAACAGACCGCCGACCATCACAGTCCACGCTCCAGCCGCCAGTGCCTTTGTCATGTCTCCACTGAAACGGATTCCTCCGTCTCCGATCACCGGAATTCCGCTGCCCTTCAACGCCTTCGCTGCATTTGCAATCGCGGTCAGTTGAGGAACACCGATTCCGGAAATAATTCGAGTTGTACAAATGGAACCAGGACCAATTCCGACCTTAACCGCATCCGCGCCCGCATCGGCAAGAGCTTTCGCACCCGCCTCCGTCGCCACGTTTCCTGCGATCACGTCGATATTGAGCTGCCGTTTAATGGCCGCCACAGTCTCAATCACATTTCGAGAATGACCATGTGCACTATCTACCACTAGAACGTCAACACCTTTTTCCACCAATTGCGCTGCGCGATCCAGATCAAAAACCCCGACCGCAGCTCCAACCCGCAAACGACCGCGTGAGTCTTTTGACGCACGCGGAAACTGCAGGTTCTTATCAATGTCACGGATCGTAATCAGACCCTTCAATTGATAATCATCGTCTACCAGCAACAGTTTCTCGACCTTGTTTTGAAGGAGAATCCGTTCAGCCGCTTCGAGTGTTGTATCCTCGGGAGCCGTTACAAGATTATCCTTCGTCATGACCTCGGAAACCGGTCGATCCTTTGACTCCAGAAATCGCAAATCGCGTCGAGTCAGAATACCTATAAGCCGTCCATTTACCGTGATCGGAACGCCCCCGATATTGCGTTCGTCCATCAGCTTTACGGCTTCTCCGGCAGGAGTTTCCGGAGGCAGAGTGACAGGGTCCACGATGACGCCGTGCTCGCTGCGCTTAACGCGATCTACCTGCAGCGATTGCTGCTCGATGGTCATGTTCTTGTGAATAATGCCGATGCCGCCCAACTGCGCCATTGCGACAGCCATATCGCTTTCTGTCACCGTGTCCATCGGACTGCTGATGATTGGAATGTTCAAACTGATATTCCGAGTCAGAAACGAACTAATGTCAACTTCCGACGGAACCACTTCGCTGTACCCTGGCTCCAGAAGGACGTCATCAAACGTCAATCCGCGATAGGCGATGCGATCCAGCATTTTAAGTCTCCAGAACAGAGTTTTCGGTTTTCAGCAGGTCAATTGCGAACTCGTCAGCGTCTCGCTCACGACATCTCAAATGGAATCAGGGACTAGTGATTCGTAAATAGTGATCAGCGGCTATTCGCTATTCACTCTTCCCCTTCCCCACTCACGACTTGGTCTTCATCAACGTCCACAGCAACACCCTTCTTCAGGATCGTTTCATGTAGATGGTTCGACAGGCGAATCAGAGTGGCCACGTCCATGTTTTCGGCACGATCTTCGGCAGTGTGACCAAGCTCTAAAAGCAACGCGTCGACCTCGGGTTTGTCGAGCTGTTTTCGATACAGGGCCACCAGCACACTGCGAATAAACTTGCGACGAAGAGTAAACGCGCGGCGAAGAAAGTCCTGAAAGAAGCGACGGTCATGGATCCTCGCCGCTTTGTCTTTGTCTCGCCAGATACTCACTATTGCCGAATCGACTTTGGGCCGCGGCCAAAACACTGTGGGACCCATGCGACGCAGAATCCGCACGCTGGCCTGCGACTGAATCCAGGCCGACAACGCGCCGAACTTTGACGTTCCCGGCTCTGCTTCCATCTTTTCCGCAAGCTCCCATTGGATCGTGCAGATCATTCGTTCCCACGGCAGATCCGAAGCCAACAAATTCGAAATAACCGGCGTGGCGACGCTGTAAGGCAGATTCGCAACCAGCTTCAGCCGCCCCTCAGGCAATGAGGCGACATGATGCCGAATGACGTCGCAGATTTGAGGATCAAGCGTGTTCTTATTCTTCAGGATGTCGGCGTTGATCAGTGTGACGTTGTTACAGCCTTCAACCGCTTCCCCCGCCATCATCGACATGTTCTTGTCAATATCCACGGAGATCACTCGACCAGCATCCTGAGCCAAAAATGCCGTCATCCCGCCAGTGCCTGAACCGACTTCCAGAGCAACATCGCGCGGCCCCAGTTCGGCGGCACGAACGATGAATTCGATCAGGTTCACATCGATCAAAAAGTTCTGCCCCAGATCTCCGCGCGGGTTAATGCCGTGCTGCGTGAACAGCGACATCAGATAAGATCGCGTCTGACGTTGAACGTCTTTCATTGCCGAGGAGGACTTTCCAGAGCCATTGGAGATTCGAGGGACAGGTTCAACGGAGCCGTTATTTGCGGTGAAATCAATCCTTCGGCAAATCGTCTTTCAAGCAATTGATCGACGTACTTCCCAAGGATGTCGTTTTCAATATTCACAACGTCGCCCACGGCGACTCGGCCCAGTGTTGTGACTTCCAGCGTGTGGGGAATTAGTGCGACTGAAAATCGATCGGCGGTGACATTCACAATAGTCAGGCTAATGCCATCAATGGCGACCGAGCCCTTGGGAACCATCAGCCTGAGCTGTTCGCGGTGCGGGGCGAACCACATATCGATCCAGTCGCCATTTCGCACGATTTCACTCACGGTCGCAACACCATCGACATGGCCCTGGACGAAGTGGCCGCCCAGTCGAGCATTCGCCGCGAGCGATCGTTCCAGGTTCACTCGGCTACCGACTCGAAATCGACCGAGATTCGTTTTGGCCAGCGTCTCTTCGCCAGCTTCAAAGTCCAGCGAGTCCGTGTTAATGGCGACAACTGTCAGGCAGCATCCGCAAATCGAAATGCTGTCTCCGATTGCGGCGTCTGAAGGTGAAAAACATCCGCCATCCGGTGCAATGGAAAGGCGCAGCCCGACCGGAAGCGAGGCGATTTGCCTGACAGTTCCCTGTCCTTCCACGAGTCCCGTAAACATGATGTATCGGCTTTTTGCAACGAGTTGGCACTTCTGCTGAGTGCTTGAGATCACCGGGTTGCACCCGTTGGGTCTGCTACCGTCGATCGTTGCGTGCGAATCCTATCAGATACGAGCCGTATTGCACGACTGCCGGTAAAAGATTCTTTCCTGCAGTACGCCGCAGCGTCAAATCGCTTCAGGGATGCCGATTTCTTTTCAAAAACGGAGTCTTCTGCGTCTTGATATTCGCGTTTCAAAAATCAATCTGCCGCAGCGACGGGAATCTGCCACCGCCAAAGTTTCCCCGATTTGCGAAGTGTTTCTCCCCAGGGCGATGGTAGAAAGCGGCACACGGAAAGAAGCCTGACTCAACTTGACACTGTTTCTAAACAGTGGTAGCGTTCCGCGTCCCGTGCCCCAAACTCGGAACAAATTTTCGGGGGATTAGCTCAGTTGGGAGAGCGCCTGCATGGCATGCAGGAGGTCATCGGTTCAAGTCCGTTATCCTCCATTTCAAAGGGGACGATTCGCTGAAGAGCGGATCGTCCCCTTTTTTGTTTCTTCGTGGCTGCTCTACGATTCTAAAACTGGCGGGGCGCAAGTTGATAGCGATGGCTTCACGATCGTTGTGACTCGTGCGAAGTCAATCGTGCCGACGAGCTACGTGTCCGGATTCTTGTCGGACAAAAATGTCCAACCTACGGAGCCCGATCATCTTCTGGACGGTAAGTCGTTCGCTTGCCACGCTTGGTCGGTCGTCTCCACAATGCACGGCATGACTCCCGATGAACTCAAACAGCACATTCGCCAAATCACCGTCTGGAAACGCGGCGAACAGCGAGCTCCGCACAAGCCGTTGCTGTTGCTTTACGCCCTTGGTAGATGTTTGAATGACGGCGAACGGCTTCTGCCGTATGGGGAAGTCGATCGAGAACTACGGCCGCTGCTGATTGAATATGGTCCCGAGCGAAGGTCCTGTCACACCGAGTATCCGTTTCAACGACTCACAAATGATGGCATCTGGGAACTGCAGAACGCAGCGAAGTTGGAAACGAGAGCGGGAAATTCGGACGTCAGGAAATCCGAACTGCTCAAACACAACGTCACTGGCGGATTCACGCCGGAAGTTTTTGAGACGTTGCGATCACATCCGGCGTTGATTTCTGAGCTAACGCTGGAGATTCTCAACCAGCATTTCCCGCAGACGTTTTATGCGGACCTGCTCGATGCCGTCGGACTGGAAATCCAGTTCGAGCAAACCTTGCGCCGCCGCCGCGATCCGGCATTTCGTGAACGAGTCCTCATGGCGTATCAGTATCGTTGTGCCGTGTGTGGCTACGATTTGCGACTGGGCTTAATTCAGGTCGCACTTGAGGCGGCCCACATCAAGTGGCATCAAGCCGGCGGCCCCGATCCGGAAACCAACGGCCTGGCTCTCTGCAGCATGCACCACAAACTCTTCGACCGCGGCGCGTTTACGCTGAGTAACGACCTGCAACTCTGCGTCTCTCAAAAAGCCAACGGTTCAACCGGACTCAGCGAATGGCTGACCTCATTCCACGGCCTGCCACTAAAGGCTCCGCAATCTCGCGACTACCTGCCACTGAATGAACATCTGGAGTGGCATAGGAAAGAAGTGTTTCACGGGCCGGGGCGGACATTTGCTGGCGTGAACTGAGAGGAAGCAGTGGCTGGTTGTCCCACAAATGCGAAGTAACTCCATCGTCGCATGCTCTTCGACTGTTGCTCACTCACGGCAGAACTTCACTGATGATTTCCAGGCGGTGATCGAGGAAACTCTTGTATCGCCATGCTAAAGCCCGAGGACTTGAAATGGAACGAAAGAATCTGATTGGCTTGCTCGCAGGCTGCTACTTGTCGCGGTTCGACAAAGTGGCCTATGGTCGGTTTTCCGGAAACTCTCAGTCAACAGTTCACAGATATCTGGCTGAGAGAATCGGTGTCCCGGCCTCTTCAGTGAAACTATGGCGCGATGAGTTTGACCCGATTCACGCAAACTCACGCCAAGGATGGCACAAACGGAAGATGGCTCCTTCACGACTTCGAATGGCCGAAATGTTGGGAACCGTGTCTGAAGTCGGCGTCTACAGACTGTTGGTCGATTGTCTTGAAAATGACAATGCAGACATCCTTGAGTTGCTCGAGGAACTGAATGCCAGAATTGAAGACCCTGATCAAATTGTTTCGACGCGTTCACTCACTGGAGAACTTGCAGAGACACGCTTCATAAAGTGGTTTCAGACCGGCGAATCCTTATTCACTGCCCCACTTTAGGATTGCCGCCTTCTGCAATGTGGGTACGACTTTCTAGCATTCCACGACGGAGCCCCGGCATATATTGAAGTCAATGGACTAAAGGACATTCGCGGTGGTGTGCTGATGACGGATAAAGAATGGGCAACTTGTGTTGAACTCGGAGATCAATATTTCATGATCCTTGTTCGATCAGTCGAGTCAACACGGCCGCCCATTGAAGTCTATCGAAATCCGGCGGATACGCTGAATGCTCGCCAAAATGTGGCGACTGTAATACAAGTGTCTTGGGCAATTCCCACATTGGATTCGTCACTAGCTTTTTGGTCGAATTGAGAATCCAAACAAGGTCGCTGCTGAATGGGCCAACTCGCTCGTTACCTTCAACACCAGTTCATGAAACGAACACCGCGTGGCTGGTCGTGTGAGGTGGAGGCGCGGGTTTTGGATGAGCGGTTCGAAAGACTGCTGGGGTATGCGCCGCAGGCGGATGTGCTGTTGGCGTCGGATGATGGGTTGCATCGGTTGTGGATTGAGTTTGAAGTCAGTCGCGCTGATCCCGTGGCGAATCATGCGAAGTTTGCGACGGCGCATTTGTTTCAGCCGCAACGATCGACCGACACGTTTGTGTCGATGATGAGTTCTCATGTCGCCCGAGGACGAAGGAATCTGGCGGCGAATACGGTGCTGTTGATGCGGCGGATCGGGATGAAGGCGTTTCAGACGGTGCTGCTTCCGACCATTGAGCCAGAACAGATCAAGCGGCTGAACTCCCTTGACGGTGATCTGAAGTCGCTTGGATTACTCGACGTGAACGCCGAGATTGATCGGGCCCTGTCAGTGGCACGGCCTTGCGTGGATTCGGAGCAACACAAAATTCACTTTGTCGGTGAACCTTTGGATGTGGCTTGCAATGTGGCCACTTGGAATCGCGAGATGCAGACGGAGTCCGGTCGTCAGCTTTGGGCACGTCGCCGAGTTCGCTACTTCGTGTTTGATCCTTCCACGAGTGAATTTGCTCCGTCGAAGTTCTGTGCTTTTCTAAACGCGACGCTCGGGGCGAAAACGGATCCAGAAACGATGGCGTTGCCGATGACGATGGAACTCTATGTGTTGCTCGATGAATCCGAACCTCGCTTTGACGGCAATCGAGCCCAGCAGCATCTGACAAAGAAGCTCGGCATGGTGCCTGTGAATCTTGACGAGACTCCGGTGGACGCAGCTCTGATGGTTGCCGAAGATCGACGCTTATCGGTGTTGTTCCGATACTGGTACGCAAAGCATCAGGATGCCATCCAACAGGATCGCAACGGCCCGATCATTCTTCGACCGCCGGTTTGGTATCATTAGGTGATATCCATCGCGTTTCATTGGCCGCCAGCGGGGCGTTTTTTGCTTCACGTGTTGCGAAAGGGGGCTGGGCATGTCAAACTTGGTCGAGTTTCTCTGATCGTCCACACGTTGGTGGCTGTCGCGATATGCTCGCCGTCAATTCCCTGCCCGTTGCGTTTTCCTGCCGCAAGTCCTTCTCACGCAAAGAGACGCCGATGCTTACGATCTTCGGAGCTCCTCGATCTGCCTGTGACGGTGTTCGTCGACGGCAGGTACTTCAGGCGGGCGGTGCGGGATTATTTGGACTAACGGTGCCGCAACTGTTGGCGGCCGAGTCGCTTTCCAATGGCACCGCACCGAAGGCGAAGTCGGTCATCTTTCTGATGCTGTTTGGCGGGCCGAGCCAGCTTGAAACATTCGACATGAAGCCGGAGGCCCCGGAGCAGATTCGCGGCCCGTTTAAGCCGATCGCCAGCAAGACTCCCGACCTGTTGATCAGTGAATATCTTCCGAAGATGGCGGCCGTTTCGGATAAGTACACGGTCATTCGAACCATGTCTCATTCGTTCAATGATCACAGCGGTGGCGGACATTATCTTCAGACCGGAAAACGCTGGCACGTGCCGATTGGCAGTGGCTTTGCGCCGACTCCCAAAGACTGGCCGTCGATGGGATCGATCGTCGAATACGTGGATCAGCAGAAATTTGGG
>JANMEV010000113.1:0-38671 GCA_031377305.1 Planctomycetota bacterium
CACGATCACGGCCATCGACAACGCAGCGGCGACGACATCTCAGACCTTCACCTGGACCGTGAACAACCCGGCCCCGACCGCCGTGGCTGACACCGGCGCAACAACGGAGAATGCGACGACGTCTGGCAACGTGATCACCAACGACACCGATTCAGACGGCGATGCTCTCACAGTCGCGTCAGTCGACGGCAGCGGCACGAATGTCGGTGCGGCTGTGACAGGCACCAACGGCGGATCGTTCACCGTCGCCAGCAACGGGGCTTACACATTCAATCCCGCAACTGCATTCGACGACCTCGCCGTTGGCCAGACTCGAACGACCGGCGTCACGTACGTCGTCACGGACAGTCAGGGCGGCTCGAGTTCTACGACACTGACGATCACTGTCACCGGAACAAACGATGCTCCAACCTCGACCGCGATCACCAATCAGACCAGCAGCGACGCGGCCGTTGTTTCGCTCAGCGTGGCTGGAAACTTTAGCGATCCCGATACGACGAACACGCTGACGTACTCCGCCAGCGGTTTGCCAACGGGCCTGTCGATCAACGCGACGACCGGAGTCATCAGCGGCACCATCGCGAGCAACGCATCAGTCAGCGGCCCATACACAGTGGTCGTGACTGCCACCGACAATGCATCGGCGACGACATCTCAGACGTTTGTGTGGACCGTCACGAACCCGGCTCCGACGGCCACAAACGACAATAGCGCCACAATAGCGAACGTGACGACGACCGGCAACGTGCTGACAAACGACACCGACCCCGACGGCGACACGCTGACAGTTTCGGCAGTCAACGGAAGTGGCACCAGCGTCGGTTCCTCCGTCACTGGAACGAACGGTGGATCATTCACGATCGGCTCCAACGGAGCTTACACGTTCAATCCCGGCACGGCGTTCGACAATCTTGCCTTCGGAGCGACTCGAACGACGGCGGTGAATTACACGGTGACCGACGGTCAGGGCGGCACTTCAACGGCGACTCTGACTGTCACGGTGACCGGTACGAATGATGCACCGACTTCGACAAGTATCGCCGATCAGTCCAACGTTGACGCCGCAGTTGTCTCGTTGAATGTGACCAGCCAATTTAGCGACGTCGATGCAACAGATACTCTCGCATTTTCCGCCAGCGGGCTTCCGAGCGGCCTGTCTATCAACGCGGCAACCGGCTTGATCAGCGGCACGATTGCGAACAACGCGTCGTTTGCTGGACCGTACTCTGCGACGGTCACTGCGGCAGATCCTAACGGCAGCACAACGGCTCAGACTTTCACGTGGACCGTCACCAATCCAGCGCCGACAGCCGTGGGGAACGCGATTGGGGTGAATGAAAACTCCACGGGCACGATCAACGTTCTGGCAAACGACACGGATCCTGACAACGATACTCTTTCAGTATCGGCAGTGAATGGACTTGTGGGCAACGTGGGCTCGTCGATCACGGGCAGCAACGGAGGAACCTTTGTTATCTCGTCCACCGGCGCGTTGACGTTCAATCCAGGCACAGCATTTGATGACCTGTCGTTGGGGGAAACTCGCACGACAACCGTCACTTATACAGCCTCTGACAATCAGGGCGGAACCAGCACGGCAACTGTCACTGTCACGGTGACTGGACTAAACGACGTTCCGACTTCGACAACGATCGCTGCGCAGTCTTCCAGCGATGCAAGCCCAGTCACGCTCAACGCGGCTTCGTTCTTCGCAGATCTGGATGCGTCCGAATCTCTTTCGTTCACCGCCAGCGGACTGCCGAGCGGCCTGTCCATCAACGCAACAACCGGCGTGATCTCCGGGACTATTGCAGCCAACGCCAGCGTTTCTGGTCCGTACTCTGTGACGGTCACAGGCACAGATCCGCAGGGTGCCGCCACGTCTCAAACGTTCGTCTGGACCGTGCTGAATCCAGCTCCAACGGCCGTTGCGGACACCAACGCAACCACTGAAAACGCGATAGCCTCCAGCAACGTCCTCAGCAACGACACCGACCCAGACAACGACACACTGGCCGTCGCGGCCGTTGGCGGAAGCGGTGCGAATGTGGGATCCGCGGTCGCCGGCAGCAACGGTGGATCATTCACAGTCAATAGCAACGGAGCGTACACGTTTAACCCCGGCGCGGCGTTTGACGATGTGGCGGTCGGGGAGACTCGAACGACCAGCCTGACGTACACTGCGACTGATTCCCAGGGAGGCACATCGTCGTCGACTTTGACGATCACCGTCACCGGCACGAACGACGGCCCTGTTTCGTCATCTCTGAGCAACCGCTCAAGCGCCGATGGAAGTTCGGTGAGCGTCAACGTCTCCGGAACTTTCTCGGATCCTGACACGATGGATGTTCTGACATTCTCCGCCAGTGGTCTGCCAAGTGGCCTTTCGATCAACTCGACGACCGGCATTATCAGCGGCACGATTGCCAACAACGCTTCCGTCGGTGGACCTTACACTGTGACGGTCACGGCGACCGACAATGCATCCGCCACGACGTCGCGGACCTTCACGTGGACCGTGACAAATCCCGCGCCGACGGCGGTGGCAGACACCGCGACGACAGTCGAGAATACGAACACGTCCGGCAACGTGCTGACGAACGACACGGATCCAGACGGCGACACTTTGGTGGTTGCATCGGTTAACGGCAGCGGAACAAGTGTCGGCACGGCTGTCACCGGTACCAACAGCGGCACGTTCACTATCACATCCAACGGAGCCTATGCGTTCAACCCTGGAACGGCATTCGACGATCTGGCCGTTGGGCAGACTCGCGCAACCAGCGTGACCTATGTCGCCAGCGACAATCAGGGTGGTTCGTCATCGACGACCCTGACGATCACCGTCACCGGCGCGAATGATGCTCCATCCTCGACTGCCATGGCGAATCAGACCAGCACGGATGCGGCCGTTGTGTCGCTCAATGTGGCCGGCAACTTCAGCGATGCGGATACGACGAACACTCTGACATATTCTGCGAGCGGCCTCCCGAGTGGTCTGTCCATCAACGCGACCACGGGAGTCATCAGCGGCACGATTGCGAGCAACGCGTCGGTCTCCGGCCCATATTCCGTCACGATCACGGCCATCGACAACGCAGCGGCGACGACATCTCAGACCTTCACCTGGACCGTGAACAACCCGGCCCCGACCGCCGTGGCTGACACCGGCGCAACAACGGAGAATGCGACGATGTCTGGCAACGTGATCACCAACGACACCGATCCGGACGGCGATACGCTGACCGTCGCGTCAGTCAACGGCAGCGGCACAAACGTCGGTGCGGCTGTGACAGCCACCAACGGCGGATCGTTCACCGTCGCCAGCAACGGGGCTTACACATTCAATCCCGGAGCTGCATTTGACGACCTCGCAGTTGGCCAGACTCGAACGACGGCCGTTAACTACACGGTCTCAGACGGACAGGGCGGTACGTCCAACGCGACGGTGACCGTTACAGTCACTGGAACCAACGACTCGCCAACAACCGTCGGCACGATGGGCGGTCAGTCGAACGTTGACAGCGCGACGGTCAATCTGAGCACCAGTGGATTCTTCACGGACGCCGACACGACGGATGTGCTGAGCTTCTCCGCCAGCGGTTTGCCAACGGGCCTGTCGATCAACGCGACGACCGGAGTCATCAGCGGCACGATCAACAGCAGCGCATCGGCCAGTGGTCCGTACACTGTGGTCGTGACAGCCAACGACAGCAACGGCGGCACGGTGACGCAAAGCTTCACATGGATCGTGACAAGCCCAGCTCCGATCGCGAACAACGACAGCTTTTCAATTGGCGAAGATAACGCATCAACTGTTGTTGGAAACACGCTTACAAATGACAGCGATCCGGACGGTGACACGTTCACCGCCAACGTGCAGACAAATGTGGCTGGTTCCAACGGAGGAATTTTCTCCATCGCGGCGAATGGCAACGTGACGTTCAATCCGAACGGAGCCTTTAACAATCTGGCTGCTGGGCAGACTCGCACAACGACCTTGAACTATGTCATCACCGACACCGATGGAGCGACTTCCTCCGCTACGATCACTGTCATCGTCACAGGAGCCAACGATGCTCCGACCTCTACGGCCATCGCCAATCAAACCAGCAGCGACGCGGCCGTTGTGTCGCTCAACGTTGCTGGCAACTTCAGCGATCCGGATACAAACAACACGCTGAGTTTCTCAGCGAGCGGCCTGCCATCTGGTCTCTCGATCAACGCCACCACGGGCTTGATCAGCGGAACGATGGCGAACAACGCGTCCGTCACTGGGCCGTACTCAGTCACTGTGACTGCCACCGACAATGCCGGCGCGACGGCGACACGGACGTTCACATGGACCGTCACAAACCCGGCTCCTACGGCAGCCAACGACACCGGCGCAACCACGGAAAACTCGACCACAAGTGGCAACGTCCTTACGAACGACTCCGACCCAGACGGCGACGCACTGACCGTCGCGGCCGTCAACGGCAGTGGCACCGGCATTGGAAACGCGGTCGCTGGAACCAACGGCGGGACGTTCACGATCGGTGCCAACGGAGCGTACTCGTTCAACCCTGGAGCGGCGTTTAGCGATTTGGCTGTCGGCGAATCTCGAACGACGTCGGTTCAGTACACAGCAACGGATAGTCAGGGAGGATTCTCAACGGCGACTGTCACCATCACAGTCACAGGCCTGAACGATGCACCGACATCTACGGTGATTGCAAATCAGTCCAGCGTCGATGGAGCAGCCATCACTTTAAACGTCAACGGCCACTTCAGCGATCCGGACTCGAGCGACGTTTTGACCTTCGCGGCGAGCGGCCTGCCGTCGGGCCTGTCGATCAATGCGACAACCGGAATAATCTCCGGCACGATCACGAACAACGCTTCGCAGGCCGGACCATACTCCGTCACGATTACCGCGACGGATCCACTCGGCAGCCCGGCGTCTCGGACGTTCGTCTGGAGTGTCACGAATCCCACTCCAACGGCAAACAATGATGCAGCCACGATCGCCAGCGATGCATCTGCCAGCGGCAACGTGGTGACGAACGATACCGATCCAGACAATGACGCTTTGACCGTCGTTGCCGTCAACGGCAGCAGCTCCGCGGTTGGAACGAATGCCGCTGGAACAACCGGCGGGACGTTTACGATTTTGGCCAACGGCAGTTACACGTTCGATCCGGGCACGGACTTCGACGGGCTGGCGACTGGTGAGTCCCGAACTACGTCGATCTCGTACACCATAACCGACAGCCAGGGCGGCTCGACGAACGCGACAGCGACAATCACCGTCACCGGTCTTAACGCGACACCAGTGGGAACGCCGATTGCCAATCAGTCGAGTGTCGACGGAGCCGCCGCCAGCCTGAACATCGCGGGGAACTTCAGCGATCCGGATGCCAGCGATGTGCTGACGTATTCGGCCAGCGGTCTGCCGTTCGGCCTGTCGATCAACGCCACAACCGGGATTATCTCCGGCACGATTGCGAACAACGCGTCAACCACTTCGCCGTACACGATCATCATCACGGCGACCGATCCACAGGACGTCACCACGTCGCGGACCTTTGCATGGACCGTAGCCAATCCGGCTCCGACAGCGGTTGCGGATACAGGAACAGCGTCCCAAAATGGCAATGCGACGGGAAACGTTCTGACAAACGACACCGATCCTGATGGCGACACACTCACCGTTTCCGCAGTGAATGGTAGTGGCACGAACGTTGGCGCGTCAGTCGCGGGCAGCAACGGTGGTCTATTCACGATCACAGCCACCGGCGGATACTCTTTCCATCCCGGCTCAGCGTTTGATGATCTCGCTGCTGGACAAAGTCGCACGACCAGCGTGACCTATTCAGCGACCGATTCGCAGGGCGGAGGTTCTTCGACAACTCTCACGATCACAATCACCGGCACAAACGACGGTCCCGTCTCGTCGACTCTAAACAATCAGACCAGCACTGATGGCAGTACAGTCAGTGTAAGCGTTGCCGGCAGCTTCTCCGATCCTGACAGCTCCGACGTGTTGACGTTCTCCGCGACCGGTCTGCCGAATGGCTTGTCGATCAATACAACAACGGGACTGATCAGCGGCACGCTCGCGAACAATACATCCGTTGGTGGTCCTTACAATGTCGTCGTCACTGCGACCGATTCCCACGGCGCACGGACAACACAGTCGTTCACATGGACGATCACAAATCCCGGTCCCGTCGCCAACAACGACCTGGGTTCGACAACGGAAAACGCAGCCGCAAGCGGCAACGTTCTGGCCAATGACACAGATCCAGACAACGACCTGCTGATCGTGTCAGCCGTGAATGGCATGGCTGGCACCGTCTCTGGCACCGTCTCTGGCACAAATGGTGGCACGTTCACGGTCAATGCAAACGGCACATACAGCTTCGCCCCGGGCTCAGCGTTCGATGATCTTGCGGCCGGGGAAACTCGCGTGACCAGCGTTCAATACACGATGACGGATAGTCAGGGAGGCTCTTCAACGGCGACTCTAACCGTCACAGTCATCGGCACCAATGACGGACCGACGACAGTGGGGATCGTTGCCGATAAGTCGAACGTGGATAGCGCGACCGTGAACCTGAACGTCAGCGGCTTCTTTGCGGATGCCGACACGACAGATGTGTTCAGCTTCTCCGCGAGCGGTTTGCCAACGGGCCTTTCGATCAACTCGACCACCGGAATCATTTCCGGCACGATCAACAGCAGTGCCTCGGCCAGTGGTCCGTTCAATGTGGTCGTAACGGCCAACGACAGCAACGGCGGAACGGTGACTCAGTCCTTCTCATGGATCGTGACAAACCCAGCTCCGATTGCCGCTAACAACAGTTTCTCTGCCGGTGAAGACGCCGCCGCGACTGTAGTCGGCAACGCATTGACGAATGATAGTGATCCTGATGGAGACGTGATCACCGCCAGTATGCAGTCGAATGTTGCGGGCTCAAATGGGGGAGTCTTCTCCATCGCATCCAATGGCAACGTGACGTTCAATCCGAACGGCGATTTCAACGACCTGGCTTCCGGGGAGACTCGCACAACGACTTTGAATTACGTCATCACCGATGCGAACGGAGCCACGTCTTCCGCGATGATCAACGTAACCGTTCTCGGTGCCAACGATGCACCGACATCGATGTCGATCGCCGATCAGATTAGCGCCGACGCATCAACTGTTTCGCTGAGTTGTGCAGGGAACTTTGCTGATTCCGACACTTCGAATGCGCTGACATTCAATGCCA
The DNA here is from genome assembly GCA_031377305.1 of Planctomycetota bacterium. Taxonomy (GTDB): domain Bacteria; phylum Planctomycetota; class Planctomycetia; order Planctomycetales; family Planctomycetaceae; genus SXXK01. The sequence continues at coordinate 7,257 of JANMEV010000113.1, forward strand.
GCGGATTACCATCGGGGCTGTTGATCAACACCGCGAGCGGCATCATCAGCGGCACGATTGCGAACAACGCATCGGTGACTGGTCCATACACCGTCACTGTCAACGCGACCGACAACGCTGGTGCGACGACATTCCAGACATTCGTATGGACGGTAACCAATCCGGCTCCAACGGCCGTGGCGGATAGTGAATCCACCTCAGAGAATTCCACAACGACAGGGAATGTGCTGACGAACGACAGCGATCCTGACGGCGATACTCTCACGGTCGCATCGGTCAATGGCGTCGCAGGTCTCGTCGGCTCTGCAGTGACCGGAAGCAACGGCGGGACGTTCACGATTACCTCAAACGGCACTTACACATTCAACCCTGGAACGGCTTTCGATAACCTCGCCGTCGGACAGACTCGAACAACGAGCGTCACGTATTTCGCCACCGACAATCAAGGCGGCACGTCATCGACGACTTTGACGATCACCGTGACCGGCACAAACGACGGCCCCGTTTCGACAGTAATTCCAGCACAGTCATCGAATGATGCTCAGACGGTGAATCTCAACGTCGCGAGCCGCTTCAGTGATCCCGACAGCGGCGACACGTTGACGTTCTCATCCAGCGGACTTCCAACGGGGCTCAGCATCCATCCGGCGACGGGAGTCATCAGTGGAACTGTGTCTAACAACGCATCCGTCAGCGGACCATTCACCGTGACAGTGACCGCCATTGATCCTCACGGCGCTGTGACAACGCAGACGTTTACGTGGACCATCGCCAACCCAGCACCGACGGCCGTTGCTGACACTGCGACCATCACCGAGAACTCACCGACCTCCGGCGACGTGCTGACCAACGATACGGATCCCGACAACGACACTCTGACGGTCTCTGCTGTCAATGGCAATAGCACCAACGTTGGCTCTGCTGTGGCTGGAACTAGCGGCGGCACGTTTACGATCGGCTCAACCGGGGCGTACACCTTCAACCCGGGCACGGCGTTTGACGATCTGGCAGTTGGCCAGACTCGAACAACATCGGTCACGTACACCTCGACGGACTCACACGGCGGGACGTCCTCGACGACGCTGACAATCACCGTCACCGGATCAAACGACGGACCTGTTTCGACTCCAATCAGCAGTCAGAACAGCACGGACGGCTCGACAGTGATTCTGAACATCGCTGGGAATTTCACCGATCCTGACACAACAGATCCGTTGACATTCTCCGCCAGCGGTCTGCCGTCTGGACTATCGATTCATCCAACCACTGGCATCATCAGCGGCACGATCGCGAACAACGCTTCGGTGAGCGGTTCGTACTCCATCACCGTCACAGCGGCTGATCCTCACGGTGGTACAACGTTCCAAACGTTCGTCTGGACCGTGACCAACCCAGCTCCGACGGCCAACAATGATTCGGCGACAGTCAGCGAAAACTCAACATTGTCGGGCAACGTCCTCACGAATGACACAGATCCTGATGGCGATGCTCTGACGGTTGCGACCGTTAACGGAGCCATCGGTGGCGTTGGGACTGCCGTCGCAGGCAGCAACGGCGGAACGTTCACGATTCAATCGAACGGCTCTTACGTCTTCAATCCCGGGTCATTGTTTGATAGTCTCGCTGTCGGCGAAACACGCTCTTCGTCCGTGTCCTACACCATGACCGACGGTCAGGGTGGCACCTCCACGGCGACCGTGACCATCAGCGTGACCGGGCAGAATGATGCTCCAACATCAACGCCGATTGCGACTCAGAATGGTATCGACAACACGCCAGTGACGCTGAATGTATCATCGTACTTCGGAGACCCGGATGCTTCCGAAACCCTGACGTTCTCCGCGTCAAACCTGCCGCCGGGCTTGTCGGTCAATCCAACGACCGGAATCATCACCGGAACGATCGCTCAAAACGCGTCCGTCAGCGGCCCGTATTCCGTCACGCTCACGGCCACCGATCTTCATGGTGCGATGACTTCGCGAACATTCACATGGAATGTGTCGAACCCAGCTCCAACGGCTGCGAATGACGCGGCAACAACCAGAGAGAACGCAAACACCACGGGCAATCTTCTGGCGAACGACAGTGATCCCGACGGCGACGCGATTGTTGTTTCAGCCGTGAACGGCAGCCCAGCAAACGTCGGCACGGCGATATCCGGAAACAACGGCGGAACGTTTACGGTTCAACCGAACGGCAGCTACGCCTTCGTGCCAGGCACTGCCTTCGAAGACCTTGCAGTGGGGCAGACTCGAACGTCGTCCATCACCTACAGCATCAGTGACAAACAGGGCGGAACATCCACGGCGACTGTCACTGTGACCGTCTTCGGTCGAAACGATGCCCCAACGTCGTCAGCGATTGCGACTCAGTCTGCGAACGACGACGATCCTGTATCTTTGTCGATCTCATCTCACTGCGGTGACCCGGACACGACGGACACGCTGGCATTCAGTGCCAGCCAGCTTCCGCCGGGATTGTCGATCGATCCGACCACCGGACTGATTCATGGAACCATCACGAACAACGCATCCGTGAGCGGCCCGTACTCAGTGACGGTCACTGCGACCGATCCGCACGGAGCCACGACGACTCGAACATTCGTTTGGAATGTGAGCAACCCGGACCCGGTGGCCACCAACGATCCGACAAGCACCTCAGAGAATTCGTCGATCACCGGCAACGTGCTCACGAACGACAGCGATCTCGATGGTGATGCTCTCGTCGTGTCGGCCGTTAACGGTTCAATGTCGCAGCTCGGTCAGCCCATCAGCGGAACCACGGGCGGCACGTTTGTGATTCAATCCAACGGCAATTACTCATTCAATCCGGGCACGAGCTTCGATCATCTGGCCATTGGCCAATCGGTCGTCACGTCGGTGGCATACACCATCAGCGATGGGCAGGGTGGAGCATCGACGGCTACCGTTTCGATCACCGTGACTGGAACCAACGACACACCGATTGTGGCTGCGATTCCTTCTCAGGACAATACCGGTCGCGATGTGATCAGTCTCGATGTCTCCTCGTTCTTCAGCGACGCTGAGTCACACGAACCGCTCACGTTTGCGGCATCGAATCTGCCTAACGGCTTGAGCATCAACGCATCGACCGGCTTGATCACAGGCACGATTGATCGAAACGCGGCGATGGCCGGGCCGTATTCTGTCACGATTACTGGAACTGATGCTCATGGAGCAGGCGTTACGACCAGCTTCCAGTGGAACGTGGAGAATCCCGACCTGATGGTGCTTGTGAATGATTCTGTCCCGGTCGTGAACGCCGGCGATACGGTGGTGTTTACCGTCAACTATGCAAACATCAGCAATCGCGATGCAACCGGCGTCGTGATTACACAGACGCTGCCGGATCATACAACGTTCAACCGTTTCGCAAGTACCGCGGGATGGATCAACAACGGCGACGGCACGTATTCTTACACACTCGGCAACGTGGACGCTCACGCGAGCGGAACGACTCTGTTCGCAGTCACAGTCGCCGACACGCTGCCATCGGGCATCGACCAGACGTCCACCGATTCGACCATCGCCGACGACGGCTCGCACGGTAACGACCTGACTCCGACGAACAACGCGGCATCGGATGTTAGCTTCATTGACGCTCGGCCGGATTATCGCATCACGATCAACGACAGCAAGTTGCTTGTCTTTCGCGGCGAGACTCTGACTTACAACATCCATGTGGCCAACAGCGGCACGCAGGACGGAACGGGCGTTGTCGTGACCAGTTACTTCCCGCCCGAAGTGCTGGGCTCGATCACAGCATCGCACGGAGGCGTCGTCGATTTGCTGGCCGGAACAATCACGTGGAATCCTGGAGCGATGCCAGCTGGTTCGGACCTGAGTCTTTCTGTGGCCGCAGTGATCCCATTGACCACTCCATCGTCTGTGTTGCAGTTTTCTCAGTACGTTGTTGTGACGGATGATGGCTCCAATGGGGCCGATCGAACTCCTTCGAACAACTCAGCAACGGATTCCAACTTCCTGATGAGTTTTGGATACGACTCGTTCGGCAATCGAGCTCAGGAAGCGTTCGGCCTGATCCCACCATCCGGACCACCACTGACAACTCGCCTGATGCCGCTGCCGGTCGACCCAATCTTCAGCGGTCTCACCGAACCCGGTACGACGCTCGTCGGCAAGATCTACGACCAACACGGCAACCTGATCGGAGAACGTCAGGTCATGGCGGACTCTTCCGGCAACTGGATGATGTCGTTCCCGGGCTCGCTCGTGATGGAGAATCCTCATCGCATGGAAGTTCAGCAGACAGCTGCGATTCAGTCCGGAGTTCAATCCGGCTTCAACTTCCGCCGCTACTTCCATCCGACCGCGCATTCGTCGATCTTCTTCACGACTGAATTGACAGTGAACGAAGTCTTCCGCCGCTCGGCCTATCAAATGATCGACCAGCTGCACGAAGGCAACCAGTCCCCATACGGGTTCAACTGGTACGCCCTCGCCTACGAACTCGCGGCTGCGTCATCCAATGCAGGGGAGGGGTAATAACGCGAGCTGCGAAAAGTAGTGACCACACAACGTTAGCCGGAAACTGCTAATCCGTTGCCGCGATTGGGTTATGGGCACTTCGGACAAGCATTACCAGCCTGCAGCTCAATGGGGAAGGTAAAGCGAGCGGAAAGTCGGAGCTCGTCTGGGCTGAGTTTTCGGCTTACGCAAGGTCGGTGGTCCGGGAATAGGCTGGCTCAGTGCTGCGCATTCGACTGAATTGCTGCAATCCAGAAAGTGACTGACGCGTTCCGAGCAGCGTTATCATGATCGCGAGCAACCACCAGCCACGGCGTTTCGATGATAGAGTCGCCCGATTGTCGGCCCATTCCCTACCATCGAAAACTGTCAGGAGAAACACATGGAGCATCCGTCGACGTTGATGAAGTTTGTAGGTCTTTCAATGTTCGCCGGTTCCTGTCTGGCCTCATACTTCCTGACAATTCCCGCCAGAGAGGAGCCCATTTTGGCTGGTCGATATCATCTTCGCCAGCACACATCCGCAGCAGCCTCGGCTTTTATGGGACGCTCCGGAATCCATCGGTCGTCAACCAATTACCGCGACCATCGAGACCACGTCAGCCCAATTGCGCATCCGCCTCATCAACACCGACCGCAGCAGATGATTGCCACGAAGCCCGAAACGGCAGTGCGTTCCTGAGGCGATTTGCAGTGTGGGAAAACAACCATTGAAACGAAATTCCTTGACGACCTGAAAAGAGACTGATTCACCCCGAATTGAAGCGAAGCTTTGGTACGCCGAACAAGTTGAACCTCTTGACGCGTTATGTAAGGCCTCACTTGAGCACCTGTTTTGACGGTGCATTTGAAACGCGGAAGGAACCGATCCGTCGGTCTGACCACGCGGAACAAAGTGAGCACGTCAGCGAATTGCACAGGAGTAACCTTGTTCAAAGACGCTGTTTTTTGAAACGCCAGGCTTCTGGGACCGGAAAACCATATTGAAACCTTTCATAGAGTTCGTGTGACCGACTTGGATCACGGCCATGCGAGCGAAACTTCCGTACGAACAAACTCGTCGCCGGATTCGAAAGAGTCCGGTGATTTTGTTTGAGGTTAGGAACTTGCCCTCTCAGCTAAACAGGATTTCACCTTCCGAACACGAAAACGCTCGCTTTCCTTGCATCTTAGGCGAGTCCTCGGACAATGCGTCGCTTCCGCGTGCTCACGGACGAAACCGGATCGTTCTTACCCACCCAGGCAAATTGTCGGAATCGGGATCCCGGCCTTTGCCTCATGACAGCGTTCCCGCGCTGACTCTGGACAGTGAAAGAATCTGCATGTCGTCTGAGAGTCCGTTTACGCCGCCGAAGTCATCAGATCAGGTCAACGAGGGGAAACCCAACGCAAACGCCGTGGCGTCCCCTGAGGAAGTGTTTTCGCCTCAACCCGGAACCCGGCACATGCCGGCGTGGACGGTTGCCGAACTTCCCGAGGCTCCTCGATTTCAGTGGTCGAAACTTCCGCTTCTGGTCGGCCCCGGCCTGGTCATGGGCGGAGCAGCGATTGGAGGTGGCGAATGGCTGACTGGGCCGCTGGTCACAGCGCGCTATGGTGGAGCACTGCTTTGGCTGGCAACGCTAAGTGTTGTGTTTCAGGTGATCTACAACGTGGAAATCAGTCGCTACACGCTGTATAGCGGTGAGCCCATCTTCACCGGCAAGTTCCGAATCGCCCCACATCCGATGTTTTGGGTGATGTTGTATCTGGTTTTGGATTTCGGTTCGATTCTTCCCTACCTGGCATCCAACGCGGCGATCCCGGCGGCGGCGATGATACGCGGCCAGATTCCAAATCCCTCGGATCCCAGCGACGCCTTTCTGCTCAAAGTTCTGTCCTGTGTGATCTTTGTGTCGGTGTTCATTCCCCTGACTCTCGGTGGAAAAGTTTACAACTCTATCAAAGCCATGATGACGTTTAAGCTGATCTTTGTGCTCGGCTTTTTGTCGTTCATTGCACTTTCCTATTCGACGCTCGACACGTGGACGGAAATTGGTTCCGGCTTCGTGAAGTTCGGCAACGTGCCCGTGGTGCCCGCGGAAGACACGAATAAGAACGGCAAGCGGGACGACGGCGAAGCGGCTCACGGGCCGAACATCGACAACGTGTTTTCCGCATGGCGAAACGGCCGCAGCCTGGCGTTCGACCTGTCGATGCTGGGCGTACTCGCATCAATGGCAGCCATTTCCGGCAACGGCGGTTTGACGAACACTCCAATCAGCTCGTTTACTCGAGATCAGGGTTGGGGAATGGGCAAGCATGTAGGTGCCATTCCAAGCATGGTCGGCGGACACGAAATTGAACTCTCACATTCCGGCAAAGTCTTCAAAATCACCAAAGCCGCGCTCACGCGGTGGTTTGGCTGGATGTCCCACGTTCAGCGCGAACAATACCTCGTCTGGCTGCCCGCATGCTTCATCGGTTTAGCCCTGCCCAGCATGTTGTCGGTGCAATTCCTGCCTCGCGGTACGGTTCTGGCGGACAAGTGGCAGGCGGCATCCATGACGGCGGGAAGCGTGCGAGATGTTGTTGGGCCAAAATTCGGTCCGACGTTTTGGTACTTGACATTGTTTTGCGGCCTGCTGATTCTGGGAACTAGTATGGCGAGCACGGCGGACGGAGTTCTTCGACGCTGGGTGGATGTCTTCTGGACGGGCAGCAAGCGGCTTCAAACATGGGACCCGAAGCACATCGGAAAGCTTTACTTCGGAGTTCTATGTGCGTACTTCATCACTGGTCTGACAATGTTGATCTGGCTGCGAGGCGACACGCTGCTCGTGACGGCCACGGGGATGATGTACAACTATGCTCTTGGATTTAGCTGTCTGCACACGCTGGTTGTGAATCTGACTTTGCTGCCTCAGGAGTTAAAGCCCCGCATGTGGCAACGCGTGGGCCTGGTGCTTGGTTCAGTCTTCTTTTTGACCATTGGAGTCCTCGCGACGTATGCCGAGTATCCAAAGCTCAAGGCGGAAGCTCAAAAATTCTTTGCGACCAGCACAAGTCAAACAAACTGAATCATTTTTGACAGCAACGAGCTGCAGCTTTTGGCTGGATTTCGCCTGCGAAGACTGAAGTATTCTAGATGATTCTTGGGATTGTGCTTTTCGTGCTTGGTCTACTGTCTACTTCCAGAATCATCAAGGATGCGCCGCGTTAGGGCGCGAAAAGCGGTGTTCACAGACTGAATTCCTGCTGCCTGGCCGCCTGCTCTTGAATCTAGCGGACCCGGGAAACCGCTCAGGGATCTTCAGATCGCAGCTGTAAAGGGATCACTAACATGCAACTCGGACTCATCAACAGCGCCTGGGCACAAGCGGGGCGAGACACCGCGTGGGGAATTCGGAAGACTCGTGAAATCGGGTTTGATTCGATCGATATCTTCACCGATCCGCTGGACATCGACGTTCGCGAACGACAGCTCATTCGTCGCGAATGCCAGACGGCTGATCTGCCGATCGTGTCCGTTTGTTGCGTGGCGACCGGGCTGATTGACTTTAATCCTTCGGTGCAGCGGTTTCACGTGGATCGGTGTCGCAAGTTTCTGGATCTGTGCTTTGAACTGGAGGCTCAAAACCTGCTGCTCGTGCTGGGCGAATACATCTGGAACCAGGAAGTGATTCCTCCTGTCGAGCAATGGCGAACGGGCATTGAAAACTGCCGCCGCCTTGCCGACTACGCAGACTCGTTGAACCTGAAAATTGCGATTGAGCTTGAACCGTTCCATTTGTCGCTCGTCAACAATGTCGACAGCATGGTTCGATTTCTGGATGAAGCTGCGCATCCGGCCCTTGGTGCCAATATCGACGTTTCGCATCTGCAACTGGCGAAGGTGGACGCATCAGAAATTCCGCGACTCAAACCGCATGCGATGCACGTGCATATTTCAGACTGTGATGGAGTTCGCCACGGAGATTTGCCTCCTGGACGAGGCGTTGTTGATTTCGCTCCGTATCTCACCGAAATCGCGAAGCTCAACATCGACGGTGCGGTTTCAATCGAACTTGAGTATTCGCCCGAGCCCGATCGCATCGAAGACTGGGTCCACGAAGCGTACGAATCCACCGCGGCGCTCATGAAAACCGCGGGACTTCGGGGCTAGCGTCTCACGAAAAATGCTCTCGCCGACGAAGCAGCGTCGCTCCGCCGGCTCGCCATTCGCACTACACCAGGATTCGCTGAATCGTCGAGAACCTCACGAGCTGATTGTCATCGGCGATGTCGGTTCTTGCTGCCACATTGGTGACAGCGGTCGTCGGAGCCGCGGTGACCACAAGAGTCGTGTCGTTCGTGATGCTCGATACGATAAACGTCTGCCCGTCGATTTGGATCCGAGATCGAATTCCGGACGACGAGTTCGTTCCCTGAAGTTCGGTGGTGAATCTTGTGCCGACGCCGGTAATCGTCGTGCTGTTGGCGGTGGTTGACACAGTCCCCGTGAGATTTCGCCCAAATTCGACAACTGCACTTCGCATCGGAACATCCGTCAATGCCGTCGCGCCGGATTCGGCCGTCAGGTCCGTATTTGTCAGGGCGCGAATTGCATTTACGACTGTCATGCCGTTTCCAACGACGCGACCGAAGGCTTCAAATGACTGCCCATCAAGCGACGATGTGTTGCTGCTCGTGTTGATGAACCACTGATTTGTAGCCGTGTTCAGATTTGAACCGCCTGGTCTGGCCATGGCAATTGTGCCAGCAATGTTTCCTCGTGCTGCATTGAATTGGTTTTCGATGGCCGCGTTCTGCGGCACGGTGTTGAACAGTCCGTTGTTGACCGTGAATCCGCCGCCTTGAATAATCGCCGGACTCGCGACGCTGCGATGGATAATGGAGTTGTTGTAACTTCCTGCGTTGGCATAGCTCACGAAGTTATTTGTTGCATTGGGTGAAACGGTGTCGAACAATTCCACTTCGTACGTTCCCGCGTTGGACGTAAACTGCACCAGTGTTCCGGTGACGAAATCGACCTGCACAGAAGCTTCTCCCGTACCGAAGCCGGTTCTTGAAGAACGAACCCTAATCGTCTGCAACCCGGACAATTGGTCGTTTGTCGTGGTATCGGCCGTATAGAGGTCTCGTCGCGTCGCCACGACGGTTGTCGTGTAGGCACCGGTCACCGAGTCGGCCGTAACAGTGCCGTCGTCAAAAGCTCCATCGTTGTCAGAATCCAGAGTTACCGTTGCCCCTGGATCAGCGACCCCGCTGATTGTGACATTGGCGTCTTTGGTAACGACTACTCCACCAACCGAATTCGCGGATCGGCTCGATGACGCCGTTACACTGACTGTGCCCGAGAGACTCGATGCTGCGGTATTGGCGGCAGTGACTCGTGCCAACAGGCCGGTTGTCGCCTGATCAAACTTGTCTCTTGCTGCGGTCGGAACAGTGCTGCCTTCAGTCTTTCGCAGTTTGCTGCCCGCATTGAAAACGCTGGTCGCCGAGAGACTGACCTGATCTCCACTGGTGTTTGGGCTGCCCTCATTGGCCTTGCTGTCCCCGCCCATGACAGAGAACCGACCGTTGAACGTATTCGTGCCCCGCACATCCACCGAGTCGTTATTACGACCCAGGTTGATCGCCACACGTCCGCCGAAAGTATTGCCTTCCAGCATGACATTGTCCTGATCTCGCCTCGTAGTCACCTTGACCGTGCCGCTCAGATTTGAGTTGCGAATTGTGACGTCGTCGTCCCCGGCCCCCGTCTTGATCTTGACGGATCCCGGTCCAGTGACATTGTTCAGCGAGACACCATCATCGCCCGTGCTGCCCTTCACCATCACTGGTCCATTGATTGTCAGATTGTTGAGGCTGATCAAGTCGTTACCAGCGTCGCCATAAACATACAGGCTCTTGTGAGCAGTCGAGTCCTGAAGGGAAAACGTGTCGTTTCCGTTGCCACCCCAAAACGCGATGTGTCCGTTAGTTGTTGCCCCGTTCGAATTCAGTGAGTCGTTTCCGTCACCGCCGTGAACGTTGACAGCTCCATTCAACTTCACATTGCGACTGAAGACTGACGTGTCGTTACCCGAGCCAAGCGAAATCAGGATGTTGCCTGTCACGGTGTCGGTGTTCGCGGCGACAACGAAAACGGCCGTGCCGCCGTTGATGGTCGTGTTACTCAGGCCGCGAAGTTGCACCTCATTGTTGATGACGGTGATTTCAATCGAGTTATCCGCCGTGTCGCCAAACACGGTCAAGTGAGTCCCAGTAAGGCTGGCGACCACGTTTCCGGCAAGCAATGCTCGGTCTTCCAGATGCTCAACGCTGATCTCGAGCGGAGCGTTCCAGGCTTTGCGTTGTCGTGAATTCTTCGATCGCCAGTTCCACATGTTCTCAATCCTTCAGGGCAAAACACTCCGACGCGCCAGCTCCGCCAACCTCCGCCAACCTCCGCACCAATGTCCCTGGCCCCGACAATTGCGCATGGCCGGACGTTCGATATGATCGGTAAGACTTCCCTGATCGGAAAACTCTAACACCGGCCCTGTAGAGACTTTTCACGAATTCACCGTCCTGCCGTCATGACCTGTCGCCAACGTCGGCAGTTTTTGCCGGAATTTGCAGGGGGCAGACACACCTTCGACCCTGAAAAACACTCGGCTGAGAGTTTACTTTGGGGGCCGTTCCCGACACAGTTCGCCGTGGGGCCTGGGACAAGTCTTCGGTTCGAGGCTCTACAGCATGCCTTGGCTGGGTATCGCCATGGATGGCAGCGGTTGGCTGATTCTTCTTCCTCAATGCTCGATCCGCTCATGTTGACACCTCAAATAGCCGGTTTGGTGATTGGCGATCGCGGTTGGATTCTTCCAGCGATTCTTATTGCAGTGGTGGGAATCCTGCTGGCTGTGGGAATGAACCGTCGCCGCATTGCTCAGGCACCATTGGGACCGAGCCTGAGAGTCATCGGCTGGCTATTGCTGGCGATGTGCCTGATGAATCCGCTCTGGAGCAGCTCACGTCCTCGATCGGGCGCTAACGTTTTCGCGGTCGTCGCGGATATCAGTCGTAGTCATCTGGTTACGAGCGGTTCCGGTACAGAAACTCGTGCCGACGCGTTTGTGGAATCGCTGAAGAACGGCGAGAAGGCGGACCCGGTTGGCTGGTTGAATCAGCTCAATCAGGACTTCGAGCTGCGTCGTTACACCGTGGCCGATCGACTTCAGCAAGTGGATCGATTTGATCCAGTCGAGTTCAACGGAACAGCTTCCAGCCTGCAAACAGCCTTGCTCCAACTTAAGCAGCGGTATGAAGGCCAGCCACTGGCGGGAGTGATTTTGCTCTCTGATGGAATCGCCACAGATCGCTCAGTTGACCTCGAGCAACTCAAAGGCATGCCGCCTGTGTTTCCCGTGCTGCCGCCGGAAGACACGTCCAGGCCGGATGCGGCCGTTGGAAGTTACTCGGTTACTCAAACGGCTTTTGACGATGCTCCCGTGACGATTCAGGTGCAGCCGACAACCTTTAACGTTTCGTCGGGTCAGATTGAGATGACGTTGCTGGATGCTGACGGGACACCGATTGAGACTCAGAGTCGAGCCGTGAGCGATCCTTCGCCTTTGAAGTTTCGCCATCGTCCAACGTCAGCGGGGACCGTTTTCTATCGCCTGAAAGTTGTTCTGAAAGACTCGTCTGGCAACGATGTGGCGACTGAATCCACGACCGTTAACAACGAGCAAATGATAACCGTCGAGCGAGGCGCGATGCCGCGACGAGTGCTGTATGTCTCAGGACGGCCGAACTGGGAATTCAAGTTTCTCAAGCGAGCAGTCGAAACCGATCCCCAGGTTCAGATGGTTGCGTTGATTCGAATTGCTCGCAAGGAAGCGAAGTTTGACTTTCGAGGAAACGAAGGCGAACGTTCAAATTCGCTGTTCCGCGGTTTTGACAAAACCGAAGCTGAGGTTGCCGAAGAATACGACGAACCCGTTCTAATCCGTCTGGGAACGAAAGATGACAAAGAACTTCGCGGTGGATTTCCGGAGACTGCCGAAGAGCTTTTCGCGTACGATGCCATCATTCTTGATGATGTCGAAGCGGATTTTTTTCTTGCCGATCAGATGAAGTTGATTTACGACTTTGTGTCTCGCCGTGGTGGCGGTCTATTGATGATGGGCGGACAGGAGTCGTTTCGGCAAGGCGATTTTGATCGCACTCCAATTGGCGAAATGCTGCCGGTCGATCTGAGCCGAGAAATGAAGTCGCCAACGGCGGGGATTCGTTTGAGCCTGACTCGCGACGGCTGGCTGCAGCCCTGGATTCGATTGAGGTCCGATGAGATTGCCGAAGAAGAACGCCTGAAATCGATGCCCGAGTTTCGCACGCTCAATTCCTCCTCCTACGTGCGTCCCGGAGCTGTGGTCATGGCGGAGGTGCAGGACGATCAGGATAATCACTGGCCCGCGCTCATTGTGCAACGATTCGGCAAAGGTCGCACGGCTGCGTTGTGTGTGGGCGACTTGTGGCGATGGAGATTGAACGAAGGTCTCCGCACGCTTCAGGGATTGAATTTTTCAACGCCGTTGATTGATCCAGACCGTGGCAGCGTTCGCCCCGCTGACGCACCCGACGAGGATCTTGGCGACCATGCTCGAGCCTGTCGGCAAATGGTCCGCTGGCTGGTTGCTGACGTTCCAAAGCGAATGGATGTCGTTGTCAGGGAAGATCCATCACAGGGAACAGGCTCGGTTCGGCTGACAGCATTTGTCCGAGGAACTGATTTTGAAGCGAGAGAAAACGCGGATGTGAAGTTTTCCGTCACTGGTCCCGAAGGCCAGTCTTTCGAACTCACTGGAGAACCATCCGATACAGTCTCTGGCCAATTCGAAACAACAGTCGCAGCATCGCAGGCCGGCGCATGGAATGTCTCTGTGAAGGCAGCCGTTTCTGATGAAGCGGATGCCGAGCCTCTGGTTGCGACCACTGGCTGGGCCAGCCAGCCTGACCAGCGTGAGATGAAGTCCGTGCAAATTGATCATGCATTCCTGAATCAGGTGGCGAGTCTCACGGGTGGCCGTACGGTGGCGTTGAGTGATCTCGAAAATTTTGTCGATGGCCTTCCAGAAAGCACTGCTCCTCTTGTCGAAGTCTGGTCGTGGCCGATCTGGCATTCGTGGTGGATCTTCGTGACGGCCATCGGGTGCCTGGCAACCGACTGGACACTTCGACGTCGGAGGGGGCTGCCGTGAAGCATAAACTATCCTTCAGCCTGCTTTTGTTGTCTCTTCTCAATCCAGTCTTTGCTCAAGACGAAACTGAGACACCGCCAGCGACAGCCCAGCCGTCCACGCCGCCGATGCCTGCCACTGCGACACAGCGACAGCATGTGATCCTTGTCGTCGGCGCGCCTGGGACGGACGAGTACCAGCGAACTTTCATGGCCTGGGCGACTCGCTGGCAGGATGCGGCGAAGCGAGCCGATGCGGGTTTCACGGTTGTCGGATTGTCCACAGAATCCACGGCGCCAGCAGAGCAGCTGTCTGCTGAGTCCGACCACCAACGACTTCTCGATGCGATCGCCGCAGCAGGTACAGAGAAGACCTCCGAACCGCTTTGGATCGTCTTCATCGGCCACGGATCGTTCGACGGCAGAACCGCGAGCTGGAATCTACGTGGCAGAGATTTATCGGCCGAACAATTAGCAGTCGCTTGCGACGCTATCGATCGCCCTCTGGCCATCGTTGCATGTGCTTCCTGCACGTCGCCGTTTATTAATGCAATGTCCGGGCCAAATCGAGTCATCATCAGCGCGACGAAAGACGGCAGCCAGATTCAGTACAGCCGTTTCGGCGACGCGATGTCGCTGGCGATCAGCACTCTCGAGGCTGACATTAATCGCGATGGCCAGACGTCGCTGCTCGAGGCGTGGCTTTTCGCATCACGCCGTACGGCGGAGTTCTATAAGACCGAGGGTCGCCTGGCGACGGAGCATTCACTGCTTGATGCCTCAGGTGACGCCAAAGGTGTTCGGAGCGAACTGTTTGAAGGCGATCAGGTGGCAGCCAGCGTCAAGAATCCCGATGAAATCGACGGCCAGCTTGCCGCGAGCTGGCATCTTGTCCGGAGCGAAGATGAACGCCGCCTGTCCCCGGAGCAACGAAAAAACCGCAACGATCTGGAGAGCCGAATTAAGGCTCTTCGAAAGCAGAAGGAAAGCCTCAGTGAAGTCGAATACCTTCAGCAACTGAAGGCTCTGCTGGTGCCGTTGGCGAAGCTCTATGAATCGACAAACATGAACCCGCAAAGTGAAGTCAAATAAGATCGCTTGCAATCCCAAAATCAAGTGTTGACAGATCACCGAATGATGGGAGAGTCGTCCCATTTCCACTGGTCGATTACGGAACGATTTCTGTCCCGACGCCGGTGTCTGAGTAAATCTCGAGCAACACGGAATGGGCCATCGACGCATCGACGATATGAACTTTTCGCACGCCGGCGTCCAGGGATTCCAGAGCGGCTTCGACTTTCGGAACCATGCCGCCAGCGATCGTGCCGTTGGCGATCAGAGACCGAACCTGGGCCGCGTTGACGTGAGACAGACGAGACTTCGGGTCCTTGATGTCGGTGAGTATTCCTGGGATGTCGCTGAGGAAGATCAGTTTCTCGGCCGACAACGCTTTTGCCACCGCTGCAGCCGCTGTGTCTGCGTTGACGTTGAGGCGGTGTCCGACTTCGCTCAGGGCGATGCTGGGGATCACAGGGATCGTGCCCGTCGAGCAAACTCGCACCAGCGTATCAACGTCCACCTCGGTCACGTGCCCGACATGCCCAAGATCAACCGGATTGCCCTGGTCATCTTTCAGAGTCAGCTTTTGGGCGGTCAACACGTTTTCTGTTCCGTAATGCAGTCCCGTCGAACGCGCGCCGTTGCGGTTGATTCGATCGACGATCGACTGACTGATTTCTTCGACAAGGACTCGCGAAGCGATCTGCAGCGTTGCACGGTCGGTGTAGCGTCGGCCAGCGACGAACTTCGCTTCAATCCCAGCGACGCTCATTGCCGCGCTGATGGCCTTGCCACCTCCGTGAACGATCACCGGTTTCATTCCGACGGTCGCCATGAATACGACGTCGGTGAGCAGGCTGTTGACGGCGGTAACGTCGTCCAGCGTGCTTCCACCAAGTTTCACGACGACATAACGACCTCGAAACCGCTGAATCCAGCTCAGTGCTTCGATCAAAACGGTCGCTTTGCGAATTGCTTCTTCCATCAGAATTCCGTGATTTTCAGTTGTCGTCGAAAAACGCGTCGTCGATCGCAACGCAGTCGGTCTGACACGTGGGAGTGAACGCGGGGAAACCGATGATTCTAGGAATGCTGGAAAGTGAATCAACGCGATCGGTGACAGATGGGGACAGTTTCCGAATGATTCATGGTTCGCCCCAGCAACGGGGAACCGGTTTTCCGTTTCCCAAACCGACGATCGGCTCACCTACAGCGGAATCTCGTAAGCGATCGATCGACCTTCTATTGCAACCAGCGCATGCAGGCAACTTACGTTCTGGAATTCAGACGTCGCGCCGGAACTCCATTCGATCGATACTTTCGCCGCGTGATCATTGCTGCCGAGAGCGAGATGCAGAGTTCGCTCGCTGCTTGCTTCGTATCCATCCCCGGCCGTAATCTGTAAAATGGACTGTTGGCTATCCGCAACGGAAAACCGCACCTTTGTAGCGACTGCGTCTCGGCTGCTGTCAACTCCGACGCAACGCAGACGAATCGCCTTCCCCTGCGACTTTGAAACATTTGTTCCCAACGCGGCCGCCTGTTCAAGATCCGTGGCGACGAAATCCAGTTGATGATCTTTGTTCCAGTCCAGCAATGCTAATGCTCGGCCAAGTCTTGGTGTGGCGAAAAACTCACCGGCGGATGTCGACGGAAGCTCCTCGAACTTCGACTCCGGCAAGCCACTAAAGCACTGTGGACGCATCTGATACTGCTGCCCCGAGTCCGTGAATTGATCGATATGGCCATTCAGGATCAGCAGATCAAGCAAACCGTCATTGTCCGCATCTATTAACTGAGTGCCAAAACCCAGCATCGAAAAACAGGGGGCTCGCAAACCGGCTTCTCGAGTGCTGTCGGAAAACTGTCCGCCGGGCTGAGACAAAAACAGCGTAGGCGTCTCCTGAGAAAAAGTCGTCACGAACAGGTCCAGTTGGCCATCACGATTGATGTCTCCGTGTGCGATGCCCATAAACGCAAGGGCGAACCCTTCGCGATCGAGACCAACTCCGCGAAGCAATCCCTCTTCACGAAACTCGGCAGGCAGAACTTCCCTGGTTGCCAGATTGAGAAGCAGATGATTCGGAGATTGATCGTTGGCAACAAACATGTCGACTCGTTTGTCGTCGTCGAAGTCGGCAACAACAACCCCCATACCTCGTCCGCCGGGTGACGTTTCGTCCGATGTCAGCGCAGCGGCGATAAATGTCCCGTCGCCGTTGTTTGTAAGCTGAATGTCCGGAGCGGGCTCGAAGATCGTCGGCCGACACGCACGAGGCGTCTGTTCTTCGGTAACGCAAACGGTGGTGAGCGGCGTCCTCCCTTCGCAGTAGTTCACATCGACAAGTTCGGGTTGGCCGTCATTGTTGAGATCTGCAATTGCTGTGCTGATTGTCCATCTCGGTTCGGTCGGTAACGTTTCAGTCGGTGCGAGATCGAATGTGCCGTCACCGTTGTTGATTGCGAGGCGATTCTCGCCAATGTTTGCGACGTAAAGATCTGCGAAGCCATCATTGTTGATGTCCCCGGCTGCGACTCCCTGGCCGTAGGAATTCTCAACGAGCGTGGAATCGCTGGTGACATCCAGAAATTTCAAGCCGCGTTGATTGCGGAACAGCGAGTCACTTATGGGTGTGCTCCATGGATCATGTAACGAACCACCCTGTACGAAATAAAGATCCGGCCATAAATCGGAATCAACATCAATCACCGCGACGCCGCCACCGGTGGATTCATAAATCAGATTCCCGCTTTCACCAGAATTGACTTTGTTGCGATAGGTGAAACTCAGCCCGGACTGTGCTGCGTCGTTTCGAAACTCGATCGAGGCATCGGACGCATCCACGCTGAGCTGCGTTGCTGCTTGCGTAAACTTCGACCAATCGGGAAGTGAAACAAGGCTCCAGTCCAGGTGCCGAGCTGGCAACGCCGCTGGATCGGTGCGAGTTACGCATTGACTCAATTGCTTCTCCAACCGCTGTACCTGCTGTTTCCAGCCAGGGTTGATGGGATTCGCCTGAAGAACCAGGGTGCTCCAGGCCCAGGCTTCCCAATTCTGTCCAAGTTTTTCAAGACAACCGATGAGCTCGGGTGCCCACTGGAGACTGTGCTGTTCATCGATGCGAGTCGCCAGGTCGCGGACTCGAAGCAGCAGCGATGCGCGGGTGGAGAACTGGTCGGCGATCTGCTGCTCGCCGTTCAATCGAACGCATTGACCGAGGTGCGAGATCGCCATCAACAGCTCGGGTTCCAGTTTCAAGGCTTCCTGAAAGCAGCGAGCCGCCGAACGAGTCTCGCCGCGCCTTTCAAGCCACAATCCACGAGCCAGCCAAATCTGCGTGTTCGAGTCTGCTTCAATCGAAAGGGACTCTTGCCATGTTAAAAACTGTTCCTCTTCACTGGTAAGTATTTGGCCAAGCAGGCCCTGACCTTCCCAATGTTGCGGGCGCTGAGCCGTCAATTGATGAAGCAGACCTTTAGCTTCGTCGATGCGATTCTCATTGATTGCGGTTCTGGCTTTGGGCAACAGCAGTTCGTGATTTTCAGGATCTGCCGCTATCAGTGCCGCAATTCGCTGCTCGTCGGCAACGAATGGATCCGAAGACGCCAAAACAACAAGATCGCCTTGTGTAAATGCACGCACCTGAATCAATCGCAGCAGCAATTGAGACAGCTCGTCTGAGCGGCCGAGCACGCCGATCAGTTGCGCCTTTAGACGTAAGGCGCCGGCGGAATCCGGGTCCTTCGCGAGCGCGGCGTCGAGTGCCGATTCGGCAGCTTTGGCCCTGTTACGCGTCATTTCAACGGATGCCGTTCGAACCCAGTAGGAAACAGCATGTGCGGGATCGAGTTCCACGAGTTTTTGCAGACTGGTCGAAGCAATCTCCGGGTCTCCGGCTTCGTCCGCCATGTCGGCGATCAGCTTCCACGAACCAAGATCCGAGGGTTTTTGCCCGAATAGCTCAAGCGTCGTTTTCCACGCGAGCTCCTGCTTTCCTTCGCGACGGAACCTGCGAATGGATTCACTCAATGTTCTTGAAGAAGGAGAGTGCGTCCATGCGAGCGCAAAACTGGTGACGACAACCGCGATGGCGATCGTTGCCACGGCGAAAGAAGACTTTGATCGCGTCCAGGTTTCGACTCTCACCATAAAGGCAGCTACTCTTGCAACAGACAAAACAAAACAGGCGGAGCAACGAAAGTCGTTGACCGCCTGGAGCGACGAGATTGAAGCGATGTCGTTGGCGATCAGAACTCGCCAATCGTCTTTCCATCCGAAATGTAACCAAGATACTGACGCGTCGTGGCGTTAATATTCTCGCTGATGAATCGAACGGAACCATCGCCCAGAAGGACCTGCATTCCGCCGGTATGAATGCTTCCGACCGATCCCCATTCGCCCAGACGGCCGGGCTTGAAGTACTGGTTCTGCGGCGACTGCCACGCACAACAGTACCAATTGTTGATGTTGCCCGCTGGTGGATTGGAGAACTGCACTCCCATCCCCACGTGCTGAGTGCAAGCCCATGATGCTGTCACCCCGTCATAAACGTCCAGTGTCGTTTCGGCAATCGCGACAGTGTTGCTCAAACCGTCTCGGACGTCGCGGAAATTGCAATTCGACGACGCACCGAACATCGACCGGGTATCCGGCGCTTCATGAGTCCAGAAGTAGCCATTACTGTTGTCCCACGCATGACCATACTGCACTGAGAATCCGTAGTTCGAGCGGTAGGCTGGAACACCCGGAGCACAACCATAGGTGCCATCGCCGGAAGCGTATGTCTGTGGCCCGTCATCACTGGGACACAACAAGGCGATGAGTTTGGTTCCACTGACTTTGGCGTTGTTGGGATCAATCGTCGTTCCGCCAGCCAACGTTCCGCCGCCCGGATTCCACGTGCCCATAGCAGTGTTGAAATTGACGGTGTTGTACAGATTTGCCTGTTCGAAGTATGGCAGAAGCGGAACCCAGCCAGTTTGGTTCTTCACCGTGGCTCCTGGTCGAGTTCCCTGATGTCCCGCTCCGTTGGAACCAAACGGCAGCGTCAGGAACGTGTCGTGGTAGTTGTGAAGGGCCAATCCGATTTGCTTTAGATTGTTTTTGCACTGAGTTCTTCGTGCAGCCTCACGAGCCTGTTGCACGGCCGGAAGCAGCAACGCGATCAAAATCGCAATAATTGCGATCACCACCAGCAACTCAATCAGAGTAAAAGCCAGTCGACGACGCATCCACGTCTTGTAATTCAACTCGGTCATAGACATCAATTCGGCCTCCGAAAAACGAAAACGGTTGAAGAAGTGCGATCACTTCGTCGGTAGAGCAAAATCAATCGACTTGCTGTCACTCTTGACGGTCGCCGTGTTGTGAGCACCGGCCTTCGCGATATCGCTCCAGACACGAGGAATGCTCTCGCGGCCGCCTGACATCGTCGGTGAAACGTCCTTTGGCACAGGAGACCCATCCGGCTTGAGAAAGCGAGAAAACGTCACGGTATATTCACCCATTGGAACACCCGGCTTCTGAGTTCGGTGCAAAAGTGTGTACTTGCCTTCAGCGTCTGTTCGGCCAAAAGCACCAGTTCCAGTCGTGATACCCTTCGGCACAAAGGAGACAGTAATACCCTCCGTTGGCTGACTGCCATATCGAACCGAGCCGCTGATTGGAACCAGGATCTCTTCCTTTGGAGGGGCCTCGCCGCAACCGACCATGGAAACAAGAACGAGCAGACAGAACGATCGATTCGCCATCATGCGGTAACATCCGTTTAGCGAGGTCTGTTGAGTCGACAGCAATCACGCTGGGATAGTGAAAGTCAGGCAGGTTCTTGAAGATGAATGCAAGTGGTGTGCCTCAATCTTCGGAACGACGATACTATTTCTGCCGATGTCGTTAAATTGCCGCTAATCGCCTGATAGCGTCACGATTTACCTCAACAACGATTCGTCGCTGACTCAATGCACTCGCCACGTCTTGAAGCATTGAGATTCAATTCGACTGCATCCGGCGTACTGCAACGCTGCATTGAGATCACCTGCAGGAGCGATCGGAGTAGCAGATGTCGTCAGAGGTTCATTTACCTGGCTGTTGAATTCTGTGTAGGCCTGCATGTACGAATACACATGAACAAGATCCTCGCATCGGTTCTCAGACAACTCCATCATCACCGCAAACGTTCAGTCGAAGATCCCGTGAAGGAACCAGGCTCCGTCAGCGAGGTCACGAAACATCCAGAGTCGACTTTCCGAATTCGTCATCACCTGAAAGTAGTCGCGATGGCACGGCTGGTCCGTCCACCATGCTGTTTGAAGTCGCTCGGGAGATGAGAACTTTACGAGCTGAAATGTTTGGCCCGCGATCATCACCTGCGATGGAAATCGGCGTCTGGAATTGGCATCGTCGGCCGGCAGGCGTTGAGGAGTCGCCAGCAATCGTATCGGTCGAGGCAAAACCTCAAATAGCTTTTCTGGTCCTGAAGGCGACGGCTCCGTCAGACGTTGAAGCGTCGCGTCCACCTGATTCTGACGCGGCGCCGTTGGCTCGGCCGACAAAACAGGCTCTGCGAGGATCGAGAACTCTGGCCTTGGATCCGCCTGAGTGTTCACCGTCAAAACGGCTTTCGAACCCAGTCGTCCGCTAAGCCGAGTGATCAGCGTCGCCAGTTCTTCCTGCGGAACGATGTGCTCGGACGCACTGAACAAGTCACGCTGCCGCGCCGCAGGAATCGGCGCCACCGTCGCCAGCACGGACACCGAACTCACCGGCTGCGATGCCAGTAACGACAGCGGCCCGTTTGCCTTTGCTCCCGTGACCGAGGCGTTTGTTGAATCATTCGACGAAGCGGGAGGCATTGAGGGACGCGAGGCGGCAAGCGATTCTTCCATCGAGGCCAGTGTCAGCTCGGTTTCAAGTCGCAGGCATAGCACCTCGTACAGCAGTTCGGCCGATTGAGTCGGCTTCACCACGCTGGCCGTCAGCAAAACGATCACGCCATCAACACAGCGAAACTGGCACGTGACGCTGCTGCACGCCATGCGTCGGCGAGTAAGTTGTTCGGCAATTCGCTCGGTGAGATGCTGAAGCACATGTCGATGATCGTTGACTCCCACCGCGGGCTCTTCGGAACTCCAGTTCGCAGCAACTGGATTGGCTTCCGGCAGAGGCTCGATGGGCTCGTCCACCACATCCTGTAACTGCTGAATTCGAAGGACAGCCCTGGGCGACAATCGTGATGGCAGATCTTCACGCGGTAAACCGAGCAACTGGCCAATCGTTCGAATGCCCAGATGCTTTAGAATTTCAAGATCACTGAGCGACAATCGCGATACCGCCACAGGAAGTGGATTCACTTCGTTGCGATGTTGTCCTTGCGGCACGATCTGAATCGGTAGCTCATGCTGCATCGATTCCGCAAGTGTCCGATGAAACCGTCGCCGATCAGCCGACGACTGCTGAACTTCAAGCCGACGTGGCAGATCCGTATGAGTCAGCGCCCAGACCACAGACACCGTTTGAGCAATTGCGATTCGACAGCTTAGCCCGCCGTTGCGAAGATCCTTCAGCAACATTTCCGCAAGTGCCGCTTCGCCCCCAAACAATGGGCCGCAGCCGGTGATGTCCAGCAGCAAACTGTCAGGCATCGGCACATCATCCAGACCAACCACCGGCGCATAGCGTCTGGTCAGTTCCGCAGTGGCGATTAGCTCGGCTCGATCACTGAATGGGTTCCATTCGTGAAATTCGATCGGCGGAAGAGCGGGCGTGGCGAGCCCTTTGGACTGCGATCTTTTCGCGACTGGAACCGACATCGGCTGAGCCATACTGCGAGCTTCCGCCAGCGGCATTCCCGGACGAACTCCGCGAGTCCACGCGTCGGTCGAAACGGCGACGATCGCAGGTCCACCGGCTGCCGACGGAAACAATCCGCGAACGTAACGAGTATCTTCGTCCAATGCGGCCTTGCGATTGCCTTCACCTGTTGCCATTGGAGGCGCTGTGTGAAGCGATACAGCCGAGTTCATATTTCCAGTAATGCGCAGCCGACGACGCAGGCACTGAATTGGCCAGTTGGGGAATCGAATGCAGAGCACTCGCTTCATCACCGCGTCACCAGATTGAGAACGAACCGTGTCTGCTTGCGCGTCTCATTGAACGGCGCCGCTTCCATCAGCCGCAATGCGCTAGCACTCGGTTCTTTCACCAAATAACGCGCCAACAAAACGCTAGCGTGTTCCGGCTGATTGTTGAGAACACACATGTTCTTCCCATGGCTTCTGTTGAACAACGGCAAAACCTTCGTGCTGCAGTCCGTGGCGTGAACGCAGCAGGCGAACAGAGAACTGCCCAGAAGGCTTCGGAGACTGGACGTTCGCTGTACTCGCCTGCGACAGAGTTTGTACGTGCAAACGCAAATCTGCAAACGAAGGTTGCTGAAGAACGGTTGCCGGTCGAATCAGAACGACGGTGACTCCACTTCGTTCCACGGCTAGTTGAAGCCTCCGCATCACCGCCGATGAAGATCGATCCAGCCAGCACAGAACAATTCGTACGCCCGGGCAACGAGCCGCCTGTTCCAGCGCCCACAACGTTTCATTGTGAGCGGCCGACGTTCGGCGAACAAATTGAGATCGCCCGGTTCGGTGATTTGAATCCGAATCAGCCTCTCGTTGAGGCCGCACAAGCAGCAACCGAGACAGCGGGATGCCCTGAGCCTGAGCAGCATTGGCATGGAACTCATGCCGTTCATCAATCACGGCCAAGCATCCGGCCAGCGTGAGCATCGGAGCAACGCAACGCAGAGCAATCGACGCCGCCGAGTGGCCCACTTCGTCGCTGATCCATTCGACCATCGCGGAAGTTGGCAGGCCGCCTCCGGGCAGAAGCTGATCAAGCGACTCCAGTCCCGTCGGGATACATTTCTGAGCCGACTGATCGCGTTGTGTCGAAACAAGCTGCCGGCGCAAAGCCTCTATCGTTTCGGCACGAACTGCTGACGGAGACATGGAAACTCGCCCGATTTGTCGTCATCAGTTCGCCCAAACTCCAGCAATTGCGGAAATTCGGACGAAACAATGCATCCACAAAAAGACGGTTTCCCTACCAGTTGCCTTCGCACACGATCAAAGGCTGGAAATGCGTCTGTCATACCGTTCATCGGCGATCAGACGCACGCGGTTTTAGTCGAGTTGACACTAACTGTCAACGGCATTTAAGATTGGCCCACCGACAGAATGGAGCCGAGGTTTTCTCCATTCTTCGAAAACAGCGGAATGATGCGAGCCCTCCGATTGCGCATCACCGGACGGCTCGCGCCGTTCCGCTACCTCAAAGTTATTCGGGACTGTTCCAAAGTCAGTGCAAATCCTCGCGACATGTGCTGTATCGATTGCGTAAGGCTACTCCCTTAAGCCTGCGGCGCTAGCCAATTTGACGGTAAGAGATCGGCTAGCGCCTCATGCCCAGGGGACGTGGGTTCTGACAGCCCACGGGCGTGCGTTAAACGTTGGCCAGCGGTCGCTGAACTTGAAACAGCCGGTCGCAGACAAACAGATATCAGGCGGCCGTTTCGGCGGCGAGTGATGGTGCGGAGTTTGCGATCTGTGCGGACTGAAGATTGGCCAGGTTCCGGTAGTAGTCGGAGCGTTTCAACAGTTCGTCGTGAGTTCCGACGGCGGTGATTCTGCCATCCTTCAAAACGACAATGCGATCGGTTTGCCGAAGAGTGCTCAGGCGATTCGATACGACGATTGTCGTTCGTCCGTACATGGCTGATAGCATCGCTTCGCGGATCTCGTGTTCTGTTTCCGGATCCACTGAAGCCGTTGCGTCGTCGAGCAGAAGGATCGACGGATTGGTCAGAATTGCTCGAGCCAGAGCAAGTCGCTGTCGCTGACCACCGGAAAGATTGCTGCCATGTTCGCCGACCATGGACTCGTAGCCTTCAGGCAGCTCGCTAATAAAATCGTGAGCCGATGCGATTCGTGCCGCGTCTTCGATCTGTTGTTGAGTCGCGCTGGGTACTCCAAAAGCAATATTCGCCGCGACTGTGTTGCTAAAGAGGAAGCTCTCCTGAAAAACGATGCCCATCGAGCGGCGGACGTCGTCCAGATTCAACCGTCGGATATCGGTGCCATCCAGTTGAATGCTTCCTGAAGACACATCGTAAAACCGCTTCAGAAGGCTGAGCATAGTGGTCTTACCAGAGCCCGTCGGACCTGTGATTCCGACGGATTCACCGGACTGGATCCGCAGGGAGACATCCTTTAGAACTGGCCGATCGGGCTGGTATCCAAAAGTGACGTTGCGGAACTCGACGGAATCCGTCACCTGCGGCAATCGGATCGCGTCAATGTCGCTGCAAATCCGCACAGGCTCGTCCAGTACTTCGAAGACTCGTTCAGCGCTCGAGAGACTGGACTGAATACTGTTTACAATATTGGTGATATGAGCGACCTGGTTGGCAAACTCCTGCAGCAGGTTTGCGAACACAAACAATCCGGCCCCGAGAGCTAGTTCGCCGCGAATTACCAGTATGCCGCCGTAGCCGATCAGGACAAGCATGTTGAACTGAGTCAGCAAACCCATGGCAGGCTGAAACGTTGAGATGCGAAAAAAGATGGTTCCCTTGAGGTCACGGATGTTGTGGTTTGCGGCCCGGAATTTCTCAGCCTGTTCGGCTTCACGAGCAAACCCTTTGACAACCTGCACGCCCTGCAGGTTCTCGACAAGAGTTCTGATCATCACATCGCCAAGTTCGCTGGCTTTGCGATAGGCGGGTTGCACGATCCCAGAAAAGATCACCGCGCCGATCCACAGTAATGGAGTCGTGGCGAGACAAGCCAGAGTCAGCCACACATGCATCTTCAACATGTACATCAGATAAACAGTCAGCGTAAGAGCCACCGTGAGCACTCGAATGATCACGCCGTCCACAAAGTTTCGAACGTTGTTGGCGTCCCCGGCTGCTCGGTTGATGATGGAACTGCTTTCGCCGGCGTCGTAGAAGTTGAAGCCGAGGGTTTGCAGCTTGGCATAGATCTCGGTACGCAGTCGAATCAGGATGTGTTGCGACAACGCGCCGGACGAAACCGCCGCAAGGTACTTCAGTCCTGCTGTTGCCAGTGCGACGATAAAGATAATTGTCGAAAGGGCTATGACCACATGGAATGGAGCCCAACTCGCTGGAGGCTGAAGCCCAAACGGCCATCGAGGAGGTTCGGAACCTTTGATCATTTGAGAGGACAGGAAGTCAATCCCCAGTCCGGTCAGTCCGAGCGTCGAAAGGCTAAGAGCGACGAGCAGAGTCTGCATTGACAGCACAGCAGCACACGGGCCACGATATTCGAGAGCCAACCGCAGCAATCGGCGCAGAAGCTTCTTTGAGGACACCCTCGGGCGTCCCTGGGATTCATTCTTTTGTTGCTGGGAGACTCCTGAAACCACCGGCACCGCAAAACCGCCTTTTGTTGCAAGTCGCTATCGAATGGCTCCTTTTTATACTCAACGGCGATCTGAGAACAGAGGCGATTTCAGTATTCGCGGAATGTCTGACTTCGTGTCCGAGATCAGGGAATCTGGTGTGCGAGAACTCAGATGCTGGCACTGTGATTGCTGAACACGTGGTTATGGTTTCGGGCAGGTCCATGACGCGACTGACAGGAAACTCTGGGATGAAGATGGGCACGGAGTCTGTCGCGGCCTTGCAATTGATGATTTCCGAAGGCTCGCCGTCTTCAGTTCAGCAGCGGCATGTTGGCACCCGACTTTGGCTACTAATGCAGGCAAAGCACACTCCATCGCCTTTCAGCTGATGGCCGCTGTGAGATGTGTTTTCCAGATGATCGCGAGGTCCTGTTACGGCCGATCATCGAACACAGTAACAGATTCAGTCACCACCAGCGGTTTCTGCATTTCATCGCACATGAGATAGGCTTCCACGGGCGCATTCGTTGTTGGCTTCTGGCCCTGAAGCGTCAGCTTGAACGTCATCGATTCGTTGGGCGCGATTTCCGTAACGGTGCGGTACTTCACAACGTTTCCGGCGACGAGCGTTCCGGAGACTTCTTTTGTTCCCGCAGCAAGGACTTTGAGTTCGGCCGGTACATGCACCGACATTTCAACATTGCGAGCAACGGCTGTACCTCGATTGTCGATGGTCACAGTGAATCCAAATCGTTCCCCGATGGCAACGGGAGCGTCCTGACGACTGATGTCGGCCGTGACATTGTGAATATCTTCTACCGTAACGATCGTATTCTCGGTCAACGGAGTGCGGAAGCCGGCGTTCTCAGTGACTTCCACCAGCGTTTCCATTTGCCCTGATCGCTCGGCTGTCAGTTCCACTTCCAGAACCTGCTGCTTCCCAGCGCCAAGGCGAGGGATCGACCAGCGGACTCGGCGATTGTCAGGATTGTACTCACCATCGTTGCTGGCCGACACGAATCGCATACCCTCCGGCACTTCTTCCACAACGAGCGCATTGAGTGCTTCAAACTTTGATTCGTTGGTCACAATGTTCTGATAGGTCGCAGTTCGGCCCACATAGCGGCGTTCGGCTCCGCGACGCTCCAATGTCAACTGTGCGCCTACGATTCCAATTTCATGGCGTGACTTGGCAGCCGAGATTCCTGAGGATGTGACCTCTGCGGCCACGAGGATTCGGTCGCCCGGTTCCGATGCGATGACGGTGAGGTCGATGACTTGTTTATCGCCGGCCTTCAGCAATTCGATTTCGTATTCCAGATCGCCGCCTTCGGGGTGCTTCAGTCCGGGAGGCAGCACGCTTCTCAAGATCACGTTGTTTGCATCTCCGGTACCGCGATTGCGAATCGTGTATTGAAGAGGCACTTCGTCGCCGACCTTTACTTCGTCGGGGCCAGTCAGATCCAATTCCATTTTGGGAGCTGTAATGACTGTTGCCGACTTGACCTGAGCCTTGAATCGAACTGTTGCGACGCCGTCCAATGTCCCTTCGCCGGTCGGGCGAATTCGCACAGTGATTTCCTGCGACTTTCCGGGCCGCAGTTCGCTGACGTTCCATGCCAGTTTGCCGGTTGTCTTGTCGTACTCTGCCACGGGACGCGAATCGACGAACTCTGCCGCGAGGCCAAGTTCATCCTCCACAATCACGTCATAGGCTGCCGAGTCCCCTTCATTCGAAACAATAATCGAATAGTCGTGCGATACGCCAACCGTTGCTGAATCCGGCGCCTTTTTTTGAATCGAGAGCTGAGGCCGCATCACTCTGGAGACTTGTTGAACGCCTCGATCGGGCCGTCCGGCTCCAGAATTGCCTCGACCAGGCCGACTCACGGGCTCGTCCGCTGACGGCAATGGTCGCGGTTCCGTTCGCCCGGGGGTTGTGTCGTCGAGCTCAAAGGGTTCCGGAGTCGTTTCGTCACCTCGGTCGCGGCTCGGACGAGTGCCGGGCGTGGTTCGTGGCGAATCGGGGTAGGTTGGCGGAGGAAATTCATCGTTCGCAGGAGTCGGTCGTGGCGGATTCCTGGCGGGTGTTGAATCATCAGATTCTTCTGTCCAGAACGGCAGAGTCTCTGAATCGTCCGTCTTGTTCTCGTCAGCCGGATTGCTTCCTGGGGTCGGATCCAGCCGCGGCGTGTCCTCGTTGAACGGCTCCGGATCAGAGTCATTCAGCGCTGGCACCGACTTCGGGATTGGGTCTCGAATGAAGGTGTCATCCGCATTGTCAGGCTTTGGCTTGAGCGGTGAGTCTTCGCCAAATGTGTCCGCATCAGAATCTGAAACGCCCATCGATGGCGTATCATCAGGTTTTGGAGTGCTACTCAGGTCCGGGAATGAAGTGATTGAGTCTTCTTCAAAGGTTGAGGGCTGGTCCTGAGCCGTACTGAATGCCGTCGTCTGCACAAGTGTCTTCTTTGCTGGGGCCGCAGCAGCGACCTTAGCGGCGGCAGGTGCCGGTACCAGTTTTGGCGGTTCACTAAGCTCTGCGTTTTCCTTTTCGCTTCCGGCTGAACCTGCAGAGACCTGCGAGCTGCCATTGTTGAAGAATACGATGCCACCGCTCTTATCAGCCTTTTTCTTTGAGTCGGCGTTCTCAGGACGATCTGATTTGATTTTCGCTGGCGTCGGCGCAGCGACGGTGGCTGGCTCTTCAACCGGAAAAGGACTGGGAACAGAACTCTCTGCGACTGGCACCTGCAGCTCGGAAATCACCGGTTCTTCGGTCGCTTTTAGCGCTGCAGCAGAGGCGTTGGCGTCAGGCGTCGGTTCTTCGAATGAGAAGGGCGACTTCGTGTCCGTCAAGTCATCCTTATTGACAGTTCTGCTAACGGTTCCGACAAATTTGATGTCGTCGGCAGGCGGCGCAGGATGGCCTTTTCCGCCATTTGGTGTGTCGAAATCGGCCGACTTGGAATCAGCGTTGGATTCGTCTGCCGCAAGCATTCTGTCGAGCTCTGTTGACGCATCGGGCGTTACCGAAACGTCATTTCCTGCGACAGCTACTTCGGTGGAATCCTGCGACGAACGCGCCATCGGAAGGCGATTCTGGACCTCCAGAACGACCAACGTACCGATCCCGATAATGCCTGCTGCGGTTAACAGCTTCCATAATGAACTATGCATGGGAATCCCTTCCCGCGCCGGGAAAATCCAATTCTCGCTCCACCTCCCGCGGAACGCACGAACGGCGCATGTCGCCTAGAAGTAGCAGAATCCGCCGAAACGTGGAAGACGACTTTTGGAAAAGTCGACCAGTTTTTGGCATTGACGCCAATGCGAATCAGCGGATTTCCACGATTTGACGGCGGTCCAGTTCACCGCCGGGCAATGTCTTCAGACCCAAGTGTTTTACGGAATTCGGGTGTCCATTTTCAATACGACTTTCGGCAGTCATGCTGGCTTGCACGCGGGGGCTGTTTTGAAGAGCAAGGTCCAACATAAAATCGACTTCACGAAAGATCGCAGCAATGCGTTCGGCGGAAAGAGAGATGCTTTCACTTCTTGCTGCTCGATCTCGAGAACGTTCGACCAGATTTTCGGAGGAACTCAAGAGGGAGTTCTGAGCTGATCGCAATTCGTCCGCCGCACGACTGACCCCCCGAAGAAGGACAATGATGGCATTGAATTGTTGCAAAACGTTTGCTGTAACCTTGTGTTGATTCGACTTCGGTTCGAGTTGGTGTGAGAGATGCTGAGTTCGTTGATCAAGCTCGCGCGGTCTGGAGAAACCGTTCGAAAACGGACACTGCTGATGAGTCGATTCCGATCGATAGATTTTGGCCATCACCTGAAGTTGAGTCAGGCAAGATTCCGTCGATGCCGTGATATCGCTGAGCACGTTGAGTTGGTTCAGCAGTCTTTCGACCGCGTCCAGGGCCCCCTTTTCGTGGAAGGCTTTCATTTTCAGACGGTCCGAAAACTCTGTGCATTCAATTGACAATAAACTGGCCTCACCTGCGACAGATTCTGCGATCGCCCCGAAACAGGAAGTTCTTCGCTTCAGCGCACGTATTGTCTCCGACTTTGCGTACTCGCTTCCGGGGATCTTCTGGTACACAGGAAAAAGCCACACTCCGACAATAACACAGAAACAAACTGTGGCAAAAACAATTGGCCTGAATGGTTGAGACAGACAGAGTCCGAGGCTGATCAAAATCGCCGCCAATGCGGCAAGCAACGTTGCTCGTATGTGACGATGGGCCACAGACGTTCTCCACAGAGGTCAAGTTGTCGAATCATGGTGTGTGACGCATGTCAGAACCTGGCACTCATAACAGATCGGTGAGAATCAAGATTCTGTCACCAACGATTATTGAAAGTGCCCGATTCAGTTTCTCTGTGGAGAACCCCGTGTGACCGCAAGATCTGGGTTTCCCCGGAAGAATGCTTTACGCTGTTGTCAAGATGTTCTCTACCCTCGGTCTTGTCGGACCATTGAGATGAACCTCCCAATGTCTTTCCAGAACACACCATCGAAGGGACTTGCATCAAAATTGCCAATTTTCAACGAACGAGCGGGCTGTTCCCGTCAGGTACAGTCCGATTACGATGAACGATTGGGGGGAATGAATTGGGGGTAGCACACAAAGAGGGCGTTTGTTCACATGTCGTTTTCTGGGATTTCCCGTCCATCTTTCCGGTTTGTGCTGTTCTGTGAAACATCCTCGAGTGCCCGACGCGACTAAGCTCTGGGGTTGGTGCGAACCGCAGGAGAGCGGCTCGCCTACGTAGTTTCGCCGCTCCGTCGGCGAAAACTGCCCTGCCTGCATCCGCATAATTAAGTGGTGACCGACGAATTAGCTCGCACCCCATGATTTCCGCTGTCGGGGTCGGTTCAGAGCGAGAAGGCAATCTCAGTTCGCACGAATTCTCGGTTTGCATGGGAGGCGCCAGTTGTTGGTCCGCCGCAACGAACGGCACGAGTGATCTCACAAATCGCAAGAATTGACGGCAATGAACGGCAATTCACCTCCCGCCTGCCTGAATTCGGCTTGAACCCGCTAACACGGCTTTGTGTCGGGGTAGAACCGCCTTAGAATGCAGCTTCTTCGACGATGCAGGAACCTGCCCTCGAAATTGATACCAACAAAATCTAGCGACAACGAATTCGAATGACTCTCAATCGCCCCGATATTCGCGAACTTCTTGAACAACGCATCCT
>JANMEV010000144.1:0-3574 GCA_031377305.1 Planctomycetota bacterium
CGTCCTTCTGCCATTTTCGGCCAGTCAGTCGATAGGTGGCCTTGATCTTGTCACCAACTTTGAGCCTGTCAACAGAGTCGCAGGCGTCTGAGATGAACTCCAGCGGAATATAGTTCGTGAACCGTCCGTTAACTTGTTCCAGCACGACAGTTCGCTTCCGGAAACCCTTCTGACCGAAGGTTTTTGTCGGTTCGATAAGATGGACCTGACCAATTACGGTGGCGTCGGCCATTGAAGAAATCCTGTCTGAACGTCGGCTAAAAAATGTTGTCATTCGTGAGGTAAACATGGTAGAGCTCTCGACTCGCAGTCTCAAGCGGGACGGCGGTCGACATGAATACTCCGGCCGATTTTCCCCCGAAATCATATTGAACCCGAGGTTCTGACAGTGACAAGGCTTCTGGAAACCGCAACATTCCTGCAGGTCATTCCGTTGTCGTAGATTTTTCGCGAGTCCCCGTAGCGTTTTCGCTGCTATCTGCGTAAATATTGTGATTCAAGCAACTCTCAGCATTCGCCCCGCTCCCCGGACATCTTTGCAAATGGTTCAGACGCCTCAAGTACCCTTCGGCCACCCTCGCCGAAAACTGTGGATACAGTTTCTTGCGTTTGCTGTGATCGTGCTCTTGATCTATCTGAAACCCAAAGTGGAAGCGTGGGTCGAAAGCCAGTCGAAAACCTCGACGTCAACAGACGTGACAAGTTCACACAACGCCGAACGTCCCGCTGAACTTGATGTCGCGGTAGTCTCGCCCGATGATCATGATGTTTCGCCTGTCGGGGAGGGGACCGAACTTCCGGTGGACGCTGCCTCCGAAGATGCCCCTGCGCCAAAAAAAGAGACTGCATCAAAGACAAAGACAGCGTCAAAGCGCAAGTCGAAGAAGACTCCACCAAAGTCGACTGAATCTGACAAGCCGGCGGAGGGCGACGCGATATCAGGAAGCGACGTCGCTGACACTTCGGCGAAGCCACCGGGACCTTCGGTTGTAAACACTCCCGCTAACGAAAAGTCATCGTCTGAGAAATCAAGGGACGTTGCCTCAAAGGCGACAGGCGACAACCGCGAACAATCGGTGACTTCGAGCTCCAATCCGAAGGCCCCTTCTGAGTCCACCGGAACGTCGTCGAACAAGAGTAAAGATCCAGCGGCGACGAAGGAGTCCAACACTCAGAAATCGTCGACCGGGCCATCCATCACAAAGATGGATCGGCCGTCAAGTCAACCAAAACAAGTGCCAGGAGATCCTGAGAAGAACATTCCGCCGCCAAAGGGCAAACCGGCGGATGATCAGCCGGAACTCGGCAAGCTGAAGGAGATTCGCAACAACGTCTTCGAGTCGTCTGCCGGATTGATCTATCGCTCCGGCAGCGAAGACGGTCATCGATTGAAGCATGTCATGCAACACGCCAAAGACAATCTTCAGAAGAAGACTCATGGTGTTTTCGACGGAGATGGCGATCGTGATATCGTGCTTGCTCTGATCGATGAAGCGTTTATGAAGGCTAAAAAGGGTGGCCCCGATGTTCGCAGTGAGCAGCAAAACGAGCGGCTTGTCTACACCGTGAATTTGAAACGCCGAATCGGCCAAATGGGCGGCGAAGAAGGGGAACGCAAAGGTAATCCCGAATGCCGTTACCTGCGCATCGTGCTGGAAGACGAAAATGTCGTCATCAGCGCCTATCCGACTCGGACGTTCTAATTCTGTTCCATGCTGGTGCGAATCACTTCTTCTGCCAGCTCTTCAAAGTCGACTCGATTCAGCGACGCGCTGACCAGATCCTGGTAAACGCCTTCGGTCGATTTCATTGCCTCGGATGAGAACTGCTGCCTCATCTTGCGAGCCAGCAGGACTTTGGCCGCCTCGACCTCGGAAACGTTTCCGGACTGCACTGCGGGCGAATTCTTCGCTGCGGCCATTTGTTTTTTGGCCTCGCCCTGCCACTGAGCACTGTTGCCTGGCTCCTCAAGAATGGAGTCGGCCACCATCGTGGTTTCACTGTCCTGGTTTTCGCGGCTTCGCATGTTTCCCCGGCCACGACCGGATGTGCGATTCTTTGCGCCAGGCACCTGACCTTCAAACTCCTGCTTGAACAGGCCAGCCGCGTCTTTAGGACGGTCCGACGATCCCGACAAGCTGAAGCCCACGGGATCAACGAAGTACTTCGCGACGGAGTCCTTTACCTTCTGATCCTGAGATACCAGCCACATGACCATGAAGAATGCCATCATGGCCGTCACGAAGTCTGCATAGGCCACCTTCCATGCACCACCACCGCCACCTGCCATTTGAACTCTCCTTCTGCGGGCTTACTTCTAATCGCCATTGACTTCGATGCTATCTTCGATGCTACCAAGGAGTGCCGTCGTTATTTTGCTGCGTCGACTTCCTTCAGCAGCTCATCAAGCTGCTTGGCCGTCGGCTTGACGGCGGTTCCGCATCCACGGCGGACATTGTCCATAACAGCTCGGGGAGAACCTCCACCAGCAAATCCCACGATCGCCGCGACAACCGTTCGCCGCAGTGCCACTTCTTCGTGCCCAAGTGCGTCCATTGCTCCAGCCATCGGGCCGACCATGCCGTAAGAAGCCAGAATCCCAAGGAATGTTCCTACGAGAGCGGCACCTACCTTGTGTCCGATTTCTTCTACCGGACCACCGATGGCACCCATTGTGACCACGATCCCGAGTACCGCCGCGACGATTCCGAACCCCGGAAGACCGTCAGCCGTGCGAGTCAATGCCATCACGGCGGCGTGATGCTCTTCTTCAAAGACGTGAATTTCCGTGTCGAGCAGTGCCTTCAGATTCGAAGCGTCGTTACCTTCCATCGCCCCCTGCAACGCGCCGGTCATGAATTCAAGCAGATGATGATCGTTGGATACCTTCGGATACTTCTTGAAGGTCGCGTTGGAGTGCCCTTCGGCAAGAATTGATTCCCAGGCCAGCATCCCATCTCGCCGCGCGATTCGAAAGAGTTCATAGAGTAGCTGAAAGGTCTGGTTGTAAGTGACTTTCCCCACGTTCCCGCCCTTCAGAATGGCGATCAGGCCGTGGATCAGGTCCTTGAGTACTTTCGGAGGCGAGCTGCAAATCATCGCGCCAAGCGCCGCACCACCGATGGTCACAATTTCCGACGGATGCACCAGCGAGTGCATATGGCCGCCAGCCATTGAAAACCCGGTCAAAACCGAGACGATCACCACAATGATCCCGACAATTACAAGCATGACCAAGCCCCAGCATTCAATCAGACCGCGCGCAGAGACGCTTAGAATCCAAAAGTGCTTATCGGGCGCAGTCGGCAGAACTTGCGTGTCATCCGCATGGCCGTACCGTTTCGTCCGCTATGCAGGAATGCATAACCGACACAATCGCTACAACAGGAGTGCAACGTCGTGAGCAAGGTGAGCAAGCCAGGGCTCGCACTCAAACGACTTTGAATTGCTTCAGTTGCGAAGCCATACGACGCAGGCAATGGCCAACACGATGCGATAGTAACCAAACGGAGTCAGTCCAAACTTTCCAAGCGCACCGACCATAAATCGAACGCTCACGATGGCTGCGACAAAA
>JANMEV010000146.1:0-13625 GCA_031377305.1 Planctomycetota bacterium
GTCAATCCTCCAACAAATAGACATATCGTGACAGGTCAACGCACTACGGGTCTCAGATTCGCATCGTCACACGATTGTGTTAAGCCACCCCATACGTTTCAGGATTTTTCGAAAAGTAGCTCTAAAATTGAACGAAAAGAACGAGTGCCGCAGCGATCGATGCCCTCCGACTTGATTCAATGAAACGTATAGCCGCAGATGATTCCCCACGAGCGGCGACAGGTGTCTCGGAACATTGTTTTTAGCGCCACATGAAAAGGATGCGAAGTCCCGTACGGCAGTGAATTGAAGTAACCGGCGATGCGAATCTACACCAGCGTTTTCCTTTCCGGCTATCCATCCTGTCTCCAATCAGCTTTGTCAGATAGATTACACGGAAACAGGAAACCCAATCGAACGAATCGCAAAATGCACTCGCAGGCGTTTGCCAGGACAATGGCGGAAATTCTCCTATGAAAGATACCGAGCTGAAAATCGTGGTACTCACGGGCAGTGATCGGGCTGATATCCTTGCGGCGTGGGAGGATTTGCGTACGCATCTGGAAACCGTCAAGGGTGTCATCGTTGTCGGAGTCTTCTCCAGCGACGAACAGATTCCGGAAGATCTGGCGGCGGACATGGTGGTCGTGCTTGGCGGCGACGGGAGTGTGCTTCGAGGCTGTCGGCAGCTTGGACAACGGCAACTACCGATCATCGGGGTCAATCTTGGTCGCCTGGGATTTCTCACCGACCTCAGCCCGGCCGAATTTCGTAAAGGCCTGGCTTCGCTGAAGCGAGGACACTATTCGATCGTTGAACACCTGATGTATCGCTGCTCGCATCATCACGCCGACGGCAGTGTCACGACAGATCTTGGTTTGAACGAGGTCACTGTTACCGCCGCTGGTTCGCTCAAAATGCTGGACATTCGCTTGAAGATCGACGAAGAAGACGTGACGACGTTTAGCTGCGATGGCTTGATCATCAGCACACCCGTCGGTTCGACGGCGCATAACTTGTCAGCGGGGGGACCGATCCTTCGGCAGGAACTTCGAGTCTTTGTGATCACGCCGATCTGCCCGCACACGCTCACCGTTCGGCCGATTGTGGATTCCGCCGATCGAACATTTCGGCTTTCCGTCAAAGATGCGCCGCCCGGTGTCATGGTTGTCATTGACGGACAGATCCGTCGCCCGTTTGGCCCCGACGACCACGTCGAAATCAGCCGCGCGGAGCAGACTCTAAAACTGATACGATTGCCTGGCCACAGCTACTACGGAACTCTGCACCGCAAGCTCGGCTGGCAGGGACAGCTTGACTACCGCGAGCGGCGCGGCCACTAGGCTCACGGTTCGCCTTGAAACGCTCGCCACCCCGCGATCTTTTCAGCGGTCTATTTTTCCGGATGCTGAACCTCCACGACGACGGTGTTTTCACCTAGCTTGATAGTGAACTCCAGCCCTGATGTTTCGAAATCGCGATATCGTTCAGCCAGCACCGATGGCTTCATTTCGTCCGGGCGCTCTTTTCTGGTGCCAATGCTTTGATTGACGATCACGGCAACACGATGTCGACCTGGAACTGCACCGTCATCGACGCCGTACGTTCCCAGTCGAAACGTGCCGCCGGGGCCAATTTCACCGGTCGCAGTGATTCGAGGCTGATGGTCCACCGCTTCAAACGCCACAGTCCCTTCTGTCAATGGTTGACCATCCGGGAAACGCACAACCCCTTCCACCGAGCAGATTCCTGGCTGCTGGCTGCACGCGGCGAGAGCCAACAACAGAATCGTCACGACGAACCAGCTCGGTTTTGACGGGTGTTGCATCCTGAACCACGTGTGATGTTGAAGGCAGGAAGAAAACAGTCACCGGCCATTGACTGAAGTCGTCTCGCAAAGCTTGGCGATTCGACAGCCGCAACCCGAAAGCATAATTATTCCCGGAACGACTCCAATCGACCAGCCATCAAAGTCCAGTTCGATCAGCAAGGCAAACTGACCGGACTGGAACTCCGCATAGAGCAGCAGGAAGATCAGCGCGAGCTCAATTGGCGTGATTGGCATCCATCGCCGACTGGCCGACTGAAGATTCTCGAAATCTCCGCCCGGCGAATCTCGCAGCTCGCCGGAATCGCCACGCTCTGCTCAGCGGCGTTCTGAGCATCGACAACGAACTTGCCAAAATCCCAACCGCGAACATTCGCTAATCGAATCTGCCAGGATCTCGACAGTCGCCTGGCAGTTTCGAAAGGCATGGCTCGCCAGCCGGATTATCGCGACGAACTGGCCTTACTGATCGAACAACGATTCCAGACACGCCGTGCGTTTTGCGAGGCAACTGGACTCTCCGAAGACATGTTGAGTCATGTGTTGGCAGGACGCAAACACCTGGCGATCAACACGCTTGAGGAATCACTGCATCGCATCGGTTTTTCGCTGCACATTGTGCCGTCCGTTTAATGATGGCGATCAACTTTGGATGGCCCCAGTTTGACTCCAGTTCTGACTTCCAGTCGGAAAACAGCGGATGGTCATGGCACTGAGCACAGTTGATGCTGACGCCGAAGAACAGACGACTCGCGTCATTGGTCATCGCGTCGATGTCTTTCGCTCGCCTCTTCAGGAACGCGAGAGCCGGCTTTTCGTCCGAGTTGTCATCGTTGCCGTTCATGATCGTGCGAAACATTTCGTGCCACGATCGACCATCACGCACCGACCGCAATAACCAGGCTCGCCATTCGCGATCTCCGTCGTATTGTGACTGCAGCAGACTGTCCAGAAAGTTGCGTTCATGATACGCGTAGTCAGGACTGCTCATCAGACGATCAACGGCGAGTTCACGTTTGTCGGCTCGAAACTGAACGACTTCGGACTGAGACGGAATTCGTCCGGCAAGATCCAGAGTGACTCGTCGCAACCACGCGACATCTTCCAGCGTCACAGCCGGAGCAATTCCTTTGGTCGTCAGTTGCTGATTAACGTGATAATCCACCACAGCCTGCAGCGGCTCGCGAGGCGGCTCTTCCGCAAACACCGGTACCGCAAAAAAATCGCGCAGGCAATCGTGATGAGGCGGGATCCGGCCATGAAGGACTTGGAAGTTTTTGAGTTGAGGAGGGAGTTGTGTCTGGACCAGATCCAAACGGGTGATCATGCATGGTACTGTTGACTCCATGACCTGGCAATCTTCGTTTCCGTGTCCAGCAACGGTTGCAGTCGATTGTGACGGGGGCGTCGTCGTGACCAAAATAGCGTGCGAATCGTTGCTAATCCCACGTTGGAAAATTTCCTTCACTCGCCAACGACGTCATTCGTTCCTTTAGCAACGCCATGAATGCATCACGGTTGCCAGTCGAGGGGATCGACTCACCGACAAATACATCGCAGAAGAATGGCACAAGAATGCCCTCACCACGCGGTAGCGCTTTGCCGAGGCCGTGCAGGAAAACAGGGACAATCGGAACCTCCGAGTGTCGTTTCGCAATGTGTGCGATGCCCGTCTTGAACGTCTCCAGCTGCTCCGGATTCCCGCGCGAGCCTTCTGGAAACAGGATCAGGATATTGCCCGCAT
This sequence comes from Planctomycetota bacterium, assembly GCA_031377305.1. Classification (GTDB taxonomy): domain Bacteria; phylum Planctomycetota; class Planctomycetia; order Planctomycetales; family Planctomycetaceae; genus SXXK01. The sequence continues at coordinate 3,552 of JANMEV010000146.1, forward strand.
TTAACGCATCAGAAATACCCGCGAGCGGATCGGACCGTTCTCCGGCGACGGTGCGCTTCAGAGGAATGATGCCGATGATTTGCGTCGAGAACCACGCCCGCCATTTGCTGCGAAGAAAATAATCCACCGCGGCGACAGGCCGTACAATGGAGAGTCGTCGCATTCCAAAGAGCGTCATCAACGTCAATGCGTCGAGATGACTGTTATGGTTTGCCACAACAATCGCGGGACCAGTTTTTGGAAGGAGTTCCTGCCGACGTACGTTCAAGCCAAGCACAACCAGAATGATCGGTCGCACAACGCAGAGAAAGAACAGATAGCGCAGTACCGAGTTCACCGAGGGTCACTCGCCGAAAGAGATTGTCAGCAGTAGCAATAGAATACAAAGTGAAAATACAACGGTGCGGTGTAGGTTAGACTGTCGATTCGGTCGAGAATCCCTCCATGTCCGGGCAGCATCGTGCCGGAATCCTTGACGCCAAGGTCACGCTTGAGTGCCGAGATCGAAACATCTCCGGCGAATCCGCTGAGTCCAATGATCGTGCCAGCGAAAAGGGCTCGTTTCCAGTCCAGAAATGTCAGATATGGACCAAGCGTCGTCGCAAGCAGCATTGTTGTCGCGACACCTCCAGCCAGGCCGCCGAGGGTTTTCCCTGGACTGACTTTTGGAACGACTTTTCGTCGTCCAAGCGTCTTCCCCCAAATGTACTGCGCTACGTCGTTGCTTTGGGTCAGAAGGACGAGCAGAATCAGTAAGCCGGGCCCGGGATTCAACGCACTCGTTTCCGACGGCCACACTGGTTTGTACCGAGCATTGGCAATCGGATGAACAGCGAGCAGCATTGCCGCATGTGACAAGCTGAAGACGGTGGTCATCAGTCCCCAGTGCAAAGTACCGATCGCTCTCAGGAAGCCATCCGTTTCTCCAATCAGGACCATGCGTGTGGGTAGAAGAAGAAACAAATAGACCGGGATGAAAATGATGAATATTCCGTACCAGTCAAGATAGACCCAGAGGTATTGGAACGGGATCGACAGGTAGGCCAGAAACAGGACTCGATGGTCGGCCCGTCGCGTCGGCACCAGCGACAGAAATTCCTTGAGGGCCAGGAAACTGACGAAGGCCAGAAAGAAAAGTGATGCGCCGCGATTCAGGACGATTGCGAGGCTAAAGAGTCCAGCGATGACCCACCATGTTCTGATCCGAAGGCGCAACTCGCGAAAATTTTTCCCTGGCTTTGCACGCTGTAGAATTCTGGCGACGAGGCTTGCAACGACTAAGCATGCAAAAATGCCCGCCAGTGTGTAGCGGACTTCCGCAGCGAGATGATCGAATTGCAGAATCGTCATTGCCTCACCTCCTGCCGCTCACGCATCAGTCGTGCGATATGATTCATTCTGCGTACAGCCGTTACAATGCCGCCGCCGATGATCACGAGTAATGCCCCGCCGCAGATTCCACTGCCCGTTGCGGCGTGGATTGGTTGCCAGCTCATCGGGAAAATCGCCGAAGCAATGCAAACCAGCGTCATTACGGCCATGCGTTGCTGCTTGGCAAATGGGCCAAGAAAAACCTGCCCAACTCCAACACTCGCTCCGATCGCTCGTACGTAGGCGACAAACACGGCGACCAGTGCAGCGGTCAGGCCAAGCATCGGACAACTTCCCCAGGCGAATCCCGCTCCGATCAGAATCGCGGGGTCTGAAAGCCGATCGGGCACTTCGTTGTAGAGATCTCCAACGGCAGACTTCTTTCCGCCCTCAATGGCGACCATGCCGTCCATGAGATTAGCGATCAGCCGAAACTGAATCATGACCCCAGAAAGCAGCCACACGATGCGGCGAACGAGTGGCTCTTCGATCCAGGTCGTTAAAGCCAGGCACGCTCCCGCAGCGACCGCAAAAGCGACGCTGGAAACGGAAATCGCGTTCGGCGTGACTCCGGAGTTCGCAAGCGCACCGGCCAACTTTTGAAAGACTCGCCACTGACGCGATTTCAAAGGACGTCGGCCGGATTGTTCAGGCGACGAATCAGACATACCTTATTTCCCCATCATGTACATGCCAAGCAGCAACAATGCCATGCCGCCAATATGGATCATTTTGATCGGAGTTCCATATGCAATCATTCCAATGATGGCGGCCCAGATGAACGTGGTCGCGTAAATCGGATACAGGACCGACAACTCGCCGCCTTTCCGAAAGGCTGCAACAAACAGGATCATGACGGCTGTATAGCAGGCAACGCCTGCGATAATCCGTGCGTTCAGCAGATATGAGCAGACGGATCGACCTGCCGTTTCTGCGCCGGACTTGTACAGGAACTGGCCAACCGCTCCCAGCAGCGAAGCAATCAGAAAGAGCAAGATTGAAATGAAAGGCGTCTTCAAGATGGTCTCGCTAGACGTCGGCCCGCCGCATGTCTCAGTTCAATCATGTGTGTTGTTCCTGACCGACAGCTTAAAGGATTGATTTTCGTTAGAGAAGCGATCGTTATGTCACTGTCTGCAAGTGATCCGCTACGCTGCGTCGAGTGGCGATCAGGTTGGTTTGACGAACGAGCACATGGGCGTCAACGAAATACGTTCTGAAACGTCCGATGTTTTTTGTCCTTCTCTGCTTATCCAGCTCTTCTTATCGAGTTCAGTCTACTGTGGCAATCGGCCGGGGACTGAGAGTTATGCTATCAAACGTATTCAATTCGGGTCATGGTGGATTCTGCGCCTGGAGAGTCGCAGCTCTATGCTGACTGAATCACTCGCCATCAATTGTGAATCGGTTGCTACGAAAGAATCTTCATCAGTTGTCGCAATTCGTCGTCGACTTCGTCGACGGAATCCACGGTGCTGGCGATTTCGTTGCGGAGGATTTCTCGGTAACGCAGCTTCATGCGGCGAGCGGCTTGTTTGATGGCGTCTTCGGACATGCTGAGCTGGGGGCAGAGTTCAGCGTACGGGACCTTGGCGGCATCCTGATTGATGTGCGGTTCCAGAAGTTCAAACATCGTCCCATGATTGCGTTGCTCGTATTCGCTGCGAAGCATCGCCGTGACATTCTGCAAAAGCGTCAGCGCCCAGCGACGTTCGAAAAGCTGATCCGCGGAGATCGAATCAGACGCCAACTGATGGTATTGGTGCTCACCGGATTCGAAATCGAGTGACAGCGGAGTCTGACCTCCGCCACGCTTCTCAGCTGTCTGGCTGCGACGATCGGCCGTGAGGAAGTTTGAGACGGCCTTCAGCAGAAACGAACGAAAGCGACCACGATCACGATCGGCCGACTTCACAAACGCGGACTCCAGCAGATGCACGAAGAAGCCTTGAGTCAGATCTTCAGTGTCAGTCGGCGAATGTCCCTTGCGTCGAATGAAGGCGTAGACCGGGAACCAATAGATCTGGCACAAGTCTTCCATCGCCGCTCGAGCTGTCCCGCTGCTGTTATGTCCCGCCGCGCGCACGATACTCCATTGAGTCGTGGCGAAGCGATGGCGGCGAGGTTCTGTCATGGTTTGAGCATCAGTGAGCCGCAAGGCGCTAGCCGCGGGTAAATGGCCTACCGAACAAAAGGAAAACACCCGCAGCTAGCGCTTTGCGGCTCAGGGAGACAGGCATCTTTAAAACATGGCATACCAACAGGATACAACAAATTCTGAAAAACTTTGTCACCTTTGAAACCGGACGGATTAGTAAAGGATAGCATCATCCTTCACAGTGGGGTCCATCATGTCAGAACTATCCAAAACCTGCTCTCAGTGTAACGCCGAACTGCCGACGGACAGCGTCTCGTCGCTGTGTTCGCAGTGTTTGCTGAAGATTGGATTTGAAACGCAGCCCGGAGCGGCTTCAGGAGAACAAAGTTCATCCGCATATCGGCCCACGTTTCTCCCACCGACCATCCAGGAACTGGCTCCTCATTTTCCGCAACTGGAGATTCTGGAAGTCCTTGGACACGGCGGCATGGGTGTTGTCTACAAGGCGCGGCAGATTGAACTCGACCGCCTTGTGGCTTTGAAAATTCTCAGGCCCAACATCAGCCACGATGCAGGATTTACCGAACGCTTTCTGCGTGAAGCTCGAGCCCTCGCCAAACTGAATCATCCAAACATCATCACGGTCTACGACTTCGGTCGGAAGGATGCGTTGTATTTCTTTATCATGGAGTTCGTTGACGGAACGAATCTGCGGCATGTGGAACGAGTCGGTCAGCTCAGTCCGGCGGCCGCATTGAACATCGTTCCTCAGATCTGCTCGGCTCTGCAATACGCTCACGACAACGGAGTGGTACATCGCGACATCAAGCCGGAAAACATTCTGCTCACCAAATCAGGCGACATTCGAATCGCAGACTTTGGACTGGCCAAGCTGGCCGGCATGGAGGATCACGCACCGCTGACCGGCACATGGCAAGTCATGGGGACTCCGCACTACATGGCGCCGGAGCAGTTCGAAAAGCCAGCGACCGTGGATCATCGCGCCGATATCTATTCGCTGGGTGTTGTCATCTACGAACTGCTGACCGGCGAACTTCCGATTGGTCGGTTTCGATTGCCTTCGGAGAAAGTCCAGGTCGACGTGCGGCTGGATGAAGTGGTGCTACGGTCTCTGGATAAAGAGCCGGATCGTCGGTATCAGCGAGTCACCGATGTTGCCACGGCGGTGGAAGCGGCATCCTCCGTCAGAAAAGGTGCTGCCACTCACATTCAGCAAGCGAAACAGTGGGCGCAGAAGGCTGCAACGTCTGTCGGAGAACGAGCGCAATCTTTACGAAGCAACACTGTCGGCTGGGAAGCAGCGTCTCGAAGCGTGATCAACTGGCTGGGCGATCGAAGCAAGGGAATCGGCACGGCCCTGATGTGGATTGGCGCAGTCGAAGCGTTGATCGCGTTTGCTCAACTGGTTAACGACTCCGGCATTCACGCACACAGCTCTGAAATGGGAGCACCAGCCATGATCGCCGGATGTCTGGCGTTTTGGTTTGGACGGCAGCTTCGACGCAATGCCGTGTCAACGCCACTTCGCTGGGTTGGCTTGATTTGTCTCCTACCCATTATGACCGATGCCATCTTCCCGAATGTTTGCCGCATGGTATTCATGGCACTCGGGCTGATTGCGTCGCTGCAGATAAAGCCTTCGCAGAATTCCACCGATCCGCAGGAACCGGACATTGTTGACAAGGTTGTGGCAGTATTCGGACGAGCGCGGGCGGTGATGACTCGTCGGATGTTGTTGTTGACGATTTTTGGAATCGGCGGATGGTGCCTTATTTCAGCAGCGTCGATTGGTGGATTCTTCGCCATTTGGTTTTACACCTCTGCACCTTCGACTTTTGTTGTCACGGACACAACCGCACAGAATGTTCGCCTTGCTTCTGACGACTCTGTCGAGTTCAGCATTGTGTCCTCAGAGTCCACAGAGCGGCATGGGATGTCTGGTGACGACCCCGAGCCCGATCGGAACACTCTTGAGCTTCGAGGACAATCGAAGCATGGTAAGGCATTGATTGAGTTCGACTTTGACGCGAATACGGCCCGGATGCCATTTGGCAGTGACTTCGAAAGGTCCTCAATTAGCAGGGATGCCGTCGAACGCTGGATGTCTCCGCTCGTGAACGACATCCAGGCGGTAGAGCACCAGAAACAAATCGACAACCTTTATGACGTTGTGCGACTGATGATGTCTACTCGTGGCCTGACGAAGAGCCTGCGAGAAAATGGCCGCTCTTTTCCGACGCTCAACCGACAACTGGAACGGCTCATTCGCGATCCTGAAGTTACTGCCGGTCTGATTCCTGTTGGCCGTCTGCTGGATCCCGAGCTGTTCAATGTTTCAAAGGCCAATACTCAGCTCACTCAGAGAATTTCCGTCAGGGAATCTGCGATTTCTCTCTTTGCGTTGGTAGCTTCAATCATCTGGCTGATGGGAACAGTGCGGGTATTGCGAGTCCTCTATCGCCACGTCTGGCAGCTCGCGATGATGCCTGTTTCTGACGAAGCGGCGACCGCTGAGTCCACCGTTGGCAGAAAATGGCGATGGTGCAGTGTCGCGTTGATGGTCAATGGTCTGTTGGCGTCGTTGGCAATTATCTTCATGTTTTCCCAAGTGGCCCTGCCAAATCACAGTGGGCAGCATGCATTTCTTCCGCTAAGACTACCAGTAGTCTCGCTTATCCCAATGAACCTGTTGTTGTTGGTTAGCTTCAGCATAGCATTGGGTGCCTTGTTGGCTCGACCAGTCTTCCGGACGATGGGCCGCACGATCGGCTTGCTGACCGCCGCTTCTGCAATTCTGACTTTGCCCCTGAGTCTGATCACCTTCCCTGCAGGGTTGGCCGCATGGATTCTGCTGACCAGCCAGCCTGGCAAGACACTATTCAGATCACCGGGCGAGCCTGTCAACTCCTCTGCGACAACTGCTGCAAACATCAGCGTTCCTGTGAGCCCGGGCGTGGCTGAACTTGGCTGAGTTCACATCTCACAATCGACGGCAATGTTTCACATTCCGCGCAGAGGGGCGAAGCAGGATTGATGTTTGATCGCAGGGCCGGCGGGCTCATCAAATCCGCGACCAGGATCACAACGTCGGGGTTTCCTTCACGTTGCTGTGTCCAACCCCAGCCCCCCAGCCGATGACCTAACCTTCTGCTCGGTTGATGTAAACTCAAAGAAAACAGGTTTCGCCAGTCGACCACCTCGATCGTTTGATCCGGTCAAATCGGTGCTATGAAGCGAAGTTCGGTCGGCTTGATCTCTCATTTCTCTACGGGAATACTCTCAAGACGAAAGACCACGACCGAATCCATGCGTTCCGCGGCTGCGTAGAGGAAACGGTTGTCGGGGGCACAGCAAGCCCTGAAATCCATCCGAGGCGTTCGTTGTCATCGACTTCCGTCTCGGCTGGATAGATTTCCTGAAGGCGGCTCAGAGCTCCCTTTTCATTGTCAAATTCATAAGTGCCCACGCAGTTGTCTTTTCCGCCGCCGTGCTGTCCCGAAACCGCGTAGACGAAGTTGCCATCGCCTGAAACCGTCACACCAAATGCCGAATACAGTCCGGTGACGCCATCCTTGTCGTCATGCACAACGGTCGCAATGGAGAGCTTTCCCGATTCCGGATCTATGCGACGAGCAAGTGCGACGTTTTGCAGGCGACGAAGATGCACTCTCCCGAGGGATGCACAGCCAGTCCGCGTGCTCCCAGCAGATCGGCGTTCCGAAACGCCTCGACGAACTCCAGTTTCGTTTCATCATTCATTCCAGTCAGTCGAAAGTAGCTCACTCCGCCCCTGGCGTCCAGAGCATAAACAAATCGCCCGTCCGACGAAAAACGAGCATCGACGGTGAAATCGAGGCCAGTAACTCCTGCGTCGACATTCTGCCGTTGCTGTCCAGATATTGAAGACGCCCCGTTGCTTCGTCACGTGCAAGCAGTGTGATCGCCTGAGATTGAAAAGCGGCAGTCACGGCAAACCGAGCGTCTTTGCTTAACTGCAGCGACGTTACACCCTTCAGGAGTTCCGCGTCGTCGACGCCGGAACTCTCTCTGCTCGGTCCGGCCTGCTTCTAAAACCCATGGAGGTCGTCCGTGGAAGATTGGGCTTCCGTATGTTCCGGGCTTTAACCGGATAATCCGCAGCTGTTCGATGTGTAACGATTGCGTCACGTATGTGAGGCCAATGTCTGTTTCCCGACGGATCTGTCGGGAACTTCCGCAAATTGTGCCGAATCACAACCGATACAATTCACACAACGTGCTTCGACTGAGCGTGTGGTTTTGAAAAAAGGGCAGGATGCTGACTTTGTACGGCCTGTGACGGATTGGTGAGCCAGATTTTTCATGAGCGATATTCCGTCGACTCCCTCAGCATCTGAAATCATCCCTTTTCTGATTGCCTGAGGAAAACGCTCCCCGCGTTTTTTGTTTTCCCCAGCGTCAGGAGGTGCTCTGTGCAACAACGTCAAGTTCGAGATTTAATGCGAGTTCGCCACGGTCACATCGTGCCGGAATCGACCACTCTGAGAGAAGTTGCCGAACGTTTAATCGTCAGTGATTGCGATGTGATGGCCGTTGTGGATGCCAGCGGAAAGCTTAGCGGCATCATCTGTGAAAGCAGCGTCGTTCGAGCCCTGATGGCGAACCCAGCGGAAAATGCCACGGTGCAGTCCATCGTCAGTCGTCATGCTGAGTCCGTGAAACTGGATGCCACGTTGGCGTCGGTGCTTCCGCTTTTCCGATCATCCGCCAACACGGCGATTCCAGTGCTTGATGTGAATGGTATCGTTTGCGGCCTGCTGATGCGTCGCGATGTTATCGGCAGCCTTCTGCGTCGCCGACTGGATGATGCTGAAAATGTTTCGACAGCCGACAGCACAACGGCAACAAAGTCTTCATCGTCATCGTCGGTCATTCGTCCGCCAGCTCAGCGAACACCGATTGGTGCATCGGCTGAGACTCCACCCGCTGACGTTGTCAGCAAGGTCGGACTTTTGATCAATCAGCCGAAGCCTCATTTTCTGCGAGCCGATGAAGCCCGCCGAATCCTGTGGGCCGCCGAAGATCGACTGTAAATCGAGCGACATCAAAACCTTGCCGAACCCTTGTTTGCGATTTGAGCCTGAGGCGCTAGCCGATTGTTCCGTGGAATCGGCTGGCGCCTCAGGCTCAGAAGGTACTTTTCCTACTGCCGCTCGCGAAGAGCCCTTTTCGCTTGTCCTCGGGGATCGCTTTTGCTGGCCGTTTTCTCAGCAGCCGACCGTGGCTCTCCGGTCGAGAATTGGGTCAGGACAGGCCATAATCGCGGAAAAAGCTCGTTTTGGCAGACTGCCAGACTGCCCGGATGGCAGGATCATCTGCCGTTCTCCGCCACTTCACCTAAATTCAGCCGTTCGCGCAGTATTGGGTTCGAGGGGATGTTAGACTGTTTTGCTCGGAAAACCGGGGAGTTCGTTGGGGACGAATTCTTCGGCACGCTGATCTGCAGACTGTTGCCGGTCAGACTTCTGTTAGTTGAAGCGGTTGGGTCCCGTTTCAGGTTTGTGTTGCTGTCGGCGTATCTGGCTGCGGATTTGTGAAGCGGTGGAGTCGTTGTCGGTTGAACATATTCATGGAGTTGCGTCGGACCGCTCTTCGTTCAGGTTGAGCTTATTTGCATGTCCAATTCATCAGCTCGTGATGTTGTCATCACTGGTATTGGGGTCGTCTCACCACTTGGGATCGGCCGCGAAGCGTTTTGGTCCAGTCTGTCGGAAGGTCGAACCGGTCTGAAGAAAGTCAGCCTGGTTTCTTACGTCGGAACGCCTGACTGCATCGGCGGTGAAGTCAGCGACTTCAACGACGAATCAGCCAAAAAACAACACTTGAAGACTTTGCGAAAAAGTCTGAAAGTGATGTGCCGCGAGATCCAGTTGGGTGTCGCCTCCGCACTGCAGGCGATGGAAGACGCTGGACTTGCGCCAGGTGCTGTGGCTCCTGATCGCATCGGTGTCGACTTCGGAGCGAACCTGATGTCAACGCCACCGGATGCGTTGCTGGACGCTGCGATGAAGGCCAGTTCTGCCGTCAACGGACATTCAGGCTTCGACTACGACAAATGGGGCGCGGGACGGTTTGATGGAATGGAGCCGCTCTGGTTGCTCCGCTATCTTCCGAACATGCCCGGTTGTCACATTGGAATCGCGCTGGATGCTCGTGGGCCGAACAATTCGATCACTCATGACGAAGCGTCGGGCGGATTGGTGATTGCCGAAGCCGCGAACTCCATTCGCCGAAATCGTGCAGATGTGATGGTGACCGGCTCAACTGGAACACGTTTGCAGACGGTCAAAGCCTGCCATTCCAATCACTGGGATGTTCTCGCCGGTGGTCCAGCAGAGCAGCGAGTGCGCCCATTCGACAATGGTCGAATCGGCGAAGCGCTATCAGAAGCGGCCTGCACTTTAATCCTCGAAGCTCGTGAGCACGCTGAAGCTCGCGGCGCGAAGATTTTGGGGACGATCCTGGGCTGTGGCTCCAGCACTGTGATGACAGCCAGCGGCCATGCGGATGAAGCTGCGGCGCTGTACACCGCGGCATCGGCCGCG